>NZ_JBHWGD010000006.1:156258-197362 GCF_042733235.1 Kitasatospora sp. NPDC059722 | reverse complement strand
GTGGCGTTGGGTGGTCTTTCCCCCACCTGTTTTCCCATTCCTTTTGGGTTCTTTGTTGGTGTTCTTCGTGGGTGCCCGCGACGCGTTGTGGTGTCCCCCCAGCCCCGGACAGGTCGAGGTTGATCAGGCCTTCGGGCTGTGATCCTTGGGGACGTGCACGATCAGGGCGTCGCCCTGGCCGCCGCCGCCGCACAGGGCGGCCGCGCCGACGCCGCCGCCGCGCCGCTGGAGCTCCAGGGCCAGGTGCAGCACCACCCGGGCGCCGGACATGCCGATCGGGTGGCCGAGGGCGATCGCGCCGCCGTTGACGTTGACGATGTCCGCGGAGACGCCGAGGTCCTTCATCGACTGGTGGGCGACGGCCGCGAAGGCCTCGTTGATCTCGATCAGGTCGAGGTCGGCGACGGTCAGGCCGTCCTTGGCCAGCGCGTGCTTGATCGCGTTGGACGGCTGGGACTGCAGCGAGTTGTCCGGGCCGGCCACGTTGCCGTGGGCGCCGATCTCGGCGATCCAGGTCAGGCCCAGCTCCTCGGCCTTGGCCTTGCTCATCACGACCACGGCGGCGGCGCCGTCGGAGATCTGCGAGGCGGAGCCGGCGGTGATCGTGCCGTCCTTGGCGAAGGCCGGGCGCAGCTTGCCGAGGCCCTCGGCGGTGGTGTCCGCGCGGATGCCCTCGTCCTGGCCGAACAGGACCGGCTCGCCCTTGCGCTGCGGGATCGGCACCGGGACGATCTCGGCGTCGAAGAGGCCGTCGGCCTGGGCCTTGGCGGCGCGCTGGTGCGAGGCGGCGGCGATCTCGTCCTGGACCTCGCGGCCGATGCCGAGGCGGGTGTTGTGCTTCTCGGTGGACTCGCCCATCGGGATGTTCTCGTAGGCGTCGGTGAGGCCGTCGTACGCCATGGCGTCCAGCACCTCGACCGCGCCGTACTTGTAGCCCTCGCGGGACTTCGGCAGCAGGTGCGGGGCGTTGGTCATCGACTCCTGGCCGCCGGCCACGACGATGTCGAACTCGCCCGCGCGGATCAGCTGGTCGGCCAGGGCGATCGCGTCGAGGCCGGAGAGGCAGACCTTGTTGATGGTCAGCGCCGGGACGTTCATCGGGATGCCGGCCTTGACGGCGGCCTGGCGGGCCGGGATCTGGCCGGCGCCGGCCTGGAGCACCTGGCCCATGATGACGTACTGGACCTGCTCCCCCGTGATCCCGGCCCGCTCCAGCGCGCCCTTGATCGCGAAGCCGCCGAGGTCGGCTCCGGAGAAGCCCTTGAGCGAGCCGAGCAGGCGACCCATGGGGGTCCGCGCACCGGCAACGATCACAGAGGTGGTGTTGGTCATGGGACGAGCCCCTTCGCACGTCGTGGCCAGGTGAGGATGCCGCTCAATGTACTGACCTGTTACCCGCCCGTCACCGGAGCTACGGTGTGATCGAGCGCACTGGCACCGTCCAGTCAACACCGTGTCAACGCGGTCCGGGTGAACCCCGGGCGTGTGAGCAGACTCGCACGTCCGGCGCTGGCGCGCGTTAAGCGCGATGCGCTGCACTGGTGGCCACCCGTTTCGCGACCCGCTCACCGGAGGCCGCCGTGCTGACCCGTATCGACCACATCGGCATCGCCTGCCGAGACCTCGACAAGACGGTCGAGTTCTACCGCGCCACGTACGGCTTCGAGGTGTTCCACAGCGAGGTCAACGAGGAGCAGGGCGTCCGCGAGGCCATGCTCAAGATCAACGACACCGGCGACGGCGGCGCCTCCTACCTCCAGCTGCTGGAGCCCACCCGGCCCGACTCGACCGTCGCCAAGTGGCTGGAGAAGAACGGCGAGGGCGTCCACCACATCGCCTTCGGCACCGCCGACGTCGACGGCGACGCGGAGGCGATCCGGGGCAAGGGCGTCCGGGTCCTGTACGACCAGCCGCGGATCGGCTCGATGGGCTCGCGGATCACGTTCCTGCACCCCAAGGACTGCGGCGGCGTCCTGACCGAGCTGGTCACCTCGGCCGAACCGGCCGCCCACGACGAGCACTGAGAGCCCCGGGATGCCGCTCCCGCCCCGGGCGGCATCCCGTTCCCTCCCCCCGCTGACGCCCGGGAGGCGCCGGACGCGCATGCACCTTTCGACGGGGCCCTCGCTCCGCCCGGACCCGGGAACTCGTCAGTAACCTGGCCGGGTACGCCGAAAACCCCCACGCGGCCATTCCCCCGCAGTGCGCTCCCACTACAATGCCCAGGTGCGCGAAGACTCCGGGGGACGGAGGGGACGGGCACGGCCGATGACAGGCCCGTCCGCCCTCCGGCGGCGGCCCGTCGCAGGGGAGTCCACTACGCGGGCACGGCTGAACAGTCGCAAGTCGGATCTGTCACCATTCTCCACAAGGCAAGAGTTCGCCCAGGAGTCCACCCGGACGGGGGAACGCGGCATCACCGCGCTCCCGCACCGAGGGCTCCGACGACCGCGGCGGGCGGCCCCGGCTTGAACGTGGGGGCTCACCGGCCGCGGATGCAAGGACCAGTCGGAGCGGCACCCGGAACCACGGGGGCCTCGCACCGGCCGGGTCGAGGACGCGACCAGGAGATGGATGGGACCGCGGAGTGCGGGGCAACGACCGCTACGAGGCTGACGATCACCTCTCCCAGTTCGAGGCCGAGATGGGTCGGACTCGAAAGGAGCGGGACAAGGCAGTCGAGCACGCCGAGGACCTCGCCTACCAGGTGGAGGTGCTCCGGGCCAAGCTGCACGAATCCCGTCGCATGCTCGCCCAGCCGCGTGCCTTCGACGCCGTCTCCGGCCAGGCCGAGCAGATGCTCAGGACCGCCGAGATGCAGGCCCAGCAGATGCGCGCGGACGCCGAGCGCCAGCTGCGGGACTCCCAGGCCGCGACCCAGCGGATCATGGCCGAGGCCGCCGAGCGCACCGCCCGCCTGGAGGCCGAGCTCACCGCCCGCCGCCGCCAGCTGGAGGACGAGCTCACCGAGCTGCGCCGCAACGCCGAGCAGCACCTGAACGGCTGGGCCGAGCAGACCAGGTCCGGCAGCGAGCAGGAGGCCCACCGCCTGCTCCAGGAGGCCCGCGCCGAGGCCGAGCGGATGATGGCCGCCGCCCGCGCCGAGGCCGTCGCCCTCGCCGACCAGGCCCGCGCGCAGACCGCCGCCGACGTGGACGCCGCCCGCGGCGAGGCCCAGGCCGCCGCCGAGGCCGCCCTGCACAGGGCCCAGAACGACGCCGAGCGCCTCCTGCGCGCCGCCTCCGAGCAGGCCCAGCAGGCCGGCGCCCAGGCCGCCGCCGACGTCGACGCCGCCCGCGGCGAGGCCCAGCAGCAGCTGGCCGCCGCGCACGCGGCCGCCGAACAGCAGCTCGCCGCCGCGCAGGGCGAGATCGGCCGGCTCAAGGAGCACGCCGCCGCCGAGCAGGCCCGCGCCGAGCAGCAGCTGTCCCACGCCCAGGCCGAGATAGAGCGGCTGCGCGCCGAGGCGATCGCCGAGGCCGAGCGCACCCGCCGTGAGGCCGCCGAGCTGCGCGACCAGGCCGAGCGGGCCGCCGAGCAGCTCCAGGCCGACGCCGAGGCCGCCGTCGAGCGCCGGGTCGCCGACGGCGACGCCGCCAACGAGCAGCGCTCCCAGACCGCCCGGGCCGAGATCGCCCGCCTGGTCGCCAAGGCCACCAAGGAGTCCGAGGCCATCCGGGCCGAGGCCGAGGCGGTGCGGGCCGAGGCCGCCAACCGGCAGGCCGAGGCGGACGCCGCCAGGGCCGCCGCGGCCGAGGAGAGCGAGCGGCTGCGCGCCACCGCCGAGTCCGTCGCCGCCGAGCTGAAGGCCGAGGCCGAGGCGGCGATCGCCGACCTGCGCGCCCGCACCGAGCGCGACCTCGCCGACCTGCGGGCGCAGGCCGAGGCCGACGCGCTGCGCCTGCGCGGCGAGGCCGAGGAGGAGGGCCGCGCGGCGGGCGCCAAGGACGCCACCGTCCACCTCGCCAAGGCCGCCAAGACGGCCGAGGAGGTCCTCGACCGGGCCGACCGGGACGCCGAGGCGGCGCGGAGCGAGGCCGCCGCGGAGGCCGAGCGGATCCGCACCGAGGCCGCCGCCGAGGCCCAGCTCCTGCGCGAGCAGGCCCAGGCCGCCGTCGAGCAGGCCCAGAACGCCGCCCTGGACGACGCGGCCGCGATCCGCGAGCGGATCGAGCAGATGCAGGACGAGGCCGCCCGGCTGCGCGCCGAGGCCGAGGAGCTGCGCGCCCAGGCCGCCGCCGAGGCCGACCGGGTCCGCGGCGAGGCCCGCCGCCAGGCCGTGGTGCAGATCGAGGAGTCGGCGAAGAACGCCGAGGAACTGCTCACCAAGGCCAAGGCCGACGCGGACGAGCTGCGCGCCGGCGCCGCCGCCGAGATCGAGCGGCTGCGCGAGCAGGCCCAGGAGCAGGCCGCCGAGACCCAGGGCCGGGCCGAGCAGACCCTGTCCCGGGCCCGTGCCGAGGCCGGGAAGATCACCGCCGCCGCCGAGCAGCAGGGCCAGGACGCGCTCGCCGCCGCCCGCGCCGCGGCCGCCGAGAACCGCACCGCCGCCGAGCGCGAGACCGCCGAACTCCGGCGTGACGCGGCCGAGTTCGACCAGCGGGTGCGCGCCGAGGCGGGCACCGCCGCAGAGGCCCTGCGGGCCGACGCCGAGGCCGCGGCGAAGGCCGTACGGGACGCCGCGGTGGCCGACGCCGAGCGCGTGCGCACCGAGGCCGACACCGAGGCCGCCCGCACCCGGGGCGAGGCCGAGACGGTCGCCACCGCGCTGCGCGAGGAGAGCCGGCGCGAGCACGAGGAGGCCGCCGCCGGGCTCCAGCACGAGCGCGAGGAGACCGCGGAGCAGCTGGCCGCCGCCCGGGCCGCGCGTGAGCAGGCCGAGCAGGGCGCCGAGGAGCTGACGAAGCGGACGGCCGCCGAGACCGCCGCCGTCCGCGAGGCCGCCGAGACGTACGCCGAGCGCGTCCGCACCGAGGCCGAACAGACCGCCACCGACCTCACCGAGCGCACCGCCGCCGAAACGGCCGCCCAGCGCACCGATGCCGAGCAGGCCGCGGACGAGCTGACCAGGCGGACGGCCGCCGAGACGGCCGCCGTCCGCGAGGCCGCCGAGACGTACGCCGAGCGCGTCCGCACCGAGGCCGAACAGACCGCCACCGACCTCACCGAGCGCACCGCGGCCGAGACGACCGCCCAGCGCACCGATGCCGAGGCCTACGCCGAGCGCGTCCGCACGGAGGCCGAGCAGGCCGCCGCCGACCTCACCGAGCGCACCGCCGCCGAAACGGTCGCCCAGCGCACCGACGCCGAGGCCTACGCCGAGCGCGTCCGCGCCGAGGCCGAGCAGGCCGCGGACGAGCTCGCCGAGCACACCGCCACCGAGACCGCCGCCCAGCGCGCCGACGCCGAGGAGCTGCTGGAGGCCGCCCGCGTCTCCGCCGAGCAGCGCAAGGCCGAGGCCGCCCAGGCCGCCAAGGAGATCCGCGAGAAGGCCGCCGCCGACCTGGCGCTGGCCGCCGAGCAGGCCGAGACGGTCCGTGCCGAGGCCGGCCGCGAGCTGTCCGAGGCCCGCGCCACCGCCGACACCATCCGCGCCGAGGCCGGTGCCGTCCTGGACCGGGCCCGCGCCGACGGCGACGAGCTGGTCGCCGCCGCCAAGGCGGAGTGCGCCGCGCTGGTCGAGGTCGCCGAGGACGAGGCCGCCGAGGTCCGCCAGTCGGTGGCCGGCCTGCACGAGGCCGCCTCCCAGCAGATCGCCGAGCTGACGGCCACCGCCGAGCGCGAGGCCGCCGACGTCCGCGAGCAGGCCGAACAGGCCGCCGCCGACCTGCGCGCCGACGCCGAGCGGGAGACCGCCGAGCAGCGCGAGCTCGCCGACCGGGAAACCTCGGAGCAGCGCGAGCTCGCCGACCGCGAGACCGCCGACCTGCGCGCCCGCACCGAGGCCGAGACGGCCGCCCTGCGCGAGCAGACCGAGCTGGAGCTCGCCGCCGAGCGCGAGGCCGCCGAGGCCGAGATCGCCCGCCGGTACGCCGAGGCCCAGGCCTACGACGAGCAGCTGCGCGCCGAGGCCGACCACGAGCTGCGCACCGCCCAGGAGGCCGCCGACCAGCTGCGCGCCGACGCCGAGGCCCAGGCCGCCCGGACGGTCGCCGCCGCCGAGGAGCACGCGGCCGGCGTGGTCGCCGACGCCGAGGAGCTGGCCGCCGCGCTGCGCTCGGAGGCCGAGGAGTACGCGCTCGCGACCCGCACCCTGGCCGACGAGTACGACTCCGCGACCCACGCCCGCGCCGACGCCTACGACGCGGACACCCGGGAGGCCGCCGAGCAGTTCGACAAGGCCACCCGCGACCAGGCCAAGTCCGTCCTGGAGCGGGCCTTCGCGGACGCCGAGTCACTCGGCGAGGACGCCCAGACCACCGCGCTGGCCACCACCGCCGCCGCCGAGGAGCAGGCCGACGCGATGGTCGCCGCCGCCCGCAAGGAGGCCGACCGGCTGGTCGCCGCCGGCGAGGCGGCCGGCCAGGGCGAGGTGGAGAAGGGCCGCTCCGACGCCGACGCGCTGCTCGCCGAGGCCCGCCGGGACGCGACCGCGATCCGCGAGCGCGCCGAGGAGCTGCGCGAGCGCACGGACGCCGAGGTCGAGGCGCTGCACGAGCGCGCCCGCAAGGAGAACGCGGCGGCCATGAAGTCGGCCGGCGAGCGCGTCGACGCGCTGGTGACGGCCGCCCAGGAGCAGCTCACCGAGGCCGAGGAGCAGGCGGTCGCCACCGTCGCCGAGGCCGAGGACCGCGCGGCGGCCCTGGTCGCCGCCGCCGAGGAGCGGGCCGGGGAGCTCTCCTCGGAGGCGTCCGCCGAGGCGAGCAAGGTCCGGCTGTCGGCGGTCCGCAAGGCCGAGGGCCTGCTCAAGGAGGCGGAGACCAAGCTCTCCACCTCCACCGACCGGGCCGAGGCGCTGATCGAGAAGGCCGAGGCCAAGCTGCGGTCCTCCCAGGAGGAGGCCGAGGAGCGGCTGGAGAAGGCGTCCGCCGAGGCGGAGAAGCGGCTGCAGGCCGCCGACCGCGCGGCGGACGAGCAGGTCGAGCTGGCCAAGGCCGAGGCCGAGCGCCTGCTGGAGGAGGCGCGCGCCGAGGCGGAGCGCGTCACCACCGAGGGCCGGCGCGAGCTCGACGAACTGGTGCGCCGTCGCAAGGACATCAACACCGAGATCTCCAGGGTCCAGGACGTCCTGTCCGCCCTGGAGGCCTTTGAGGCACCGGCACCGGTCGCACAGACCAACGGGGGAAGCAGCAAGAAGGACGGGGGTGCCAAGGCCGGTGCCGGAGTTGGCTCCCCCCGGTCGGGTGGCAATCGCTCCAAGAACGCACCACCCGATTGAGCGGACATTGTCCGCGGGACAACGGCATTTCGCCGTCGACACTCCGGTACCGTGTCAGGATTCCCTCAACCACCTCAGCGGTTTGACGACAGGAAGCCCAGAACCCCATGAGCGACAGTCACTCCCCTCACGGCTTCGACCTGGTGCGCCGTGGGTACGAGCGTGCCCAGGTCGACGAGCGGATCACCAAGCTGGTGGCCGACCGTGACAGTGCCTTGACCCGGATCAGTGCGCTGGAGAAGCGCATCGAGGAGCTCCACCTGGAGACGCAGACCGCCCAGGCGGCGGTCGCCGAGCAGGAGCCGTCGTACGCCGGTCTCGGCGCCCGGGTCGAGAAGATCCTGCGCCTCGCCGAGGAGGAGGCCAAGGACCTGCGCGACGAGGCGCACCGCGCCGCCGAGCAGCACCGCGAGCTCGCCGAGGCCGCCGCCCAGCAGGTCCGCACCGAGGCCGAGAACTACGCCAAGGACCGCAAGGCCAAGGCGGAGGACGAGGGCATGCGGATCGTCGACAAGGCCAAGAGCGACGCGGCCCAGCTGCGCGCCGAGGCCAACAAGGACGCGCAGAACAAGCGCGAGGAGGCGGACGCCCTCTTCGAGGAGACCCGCACCAAGGCCGCCCAGGCCGCGCTGGAGTTCGAGACCAACCTGGCCAAGCGCCGCGAGCAGTCCGAGCGCGACCTGGCCGCCCGTCAGGCCAAGGCCGAGAAGCGCCTCGCCGAGATCGAGCACCGGGCCGAGCAGCTGCGCCTGGAGGCCGAGAAGCTGCGCACCGACGCCGAGCGCCGCGCCCGCCAGACCGTCGAGACGGCCCAGCGCCAGTCCGAGGACATCGTGGCCGACGCGAACGCCAAGGCCGACCGGATCCGCAGCGAGTCCGAGCGCGAGCTGGCGGCGCTCACCAACCGCCGCGACAGCATCAACGCCCAGCTGACCAACGTCCGCGAGATGCTGGCGACGCTGACCGGCGCGGCCGTGGCCGCCGCCTCGCTGCCGAACGACGACACCATCGGCGTGCCCGCCCAGCAGGGCCGCTGACGCAGCAGCACGGCGGGGGGGGGGGGGCCGCGGCGGGGGGGGGGCCGCCGGGGGGCGGCGGGGCGGCCGCGGGCGGGGCCGCGCGGCGGGCGGGGGCGCGCGCCGCGGCGGGGGGGGCGGCGCCGCCCCCCCGGCCCGCCCCCCCCCCCCCCCCGGGGGGCCCCCCCCCCCCCGGGGCCGCGCCCCCCCCCCCCGGGCGCCCCCCCCCCCCCGGGGGGGCCCCCCCCCGCCGTCGTTCAGGGCGTCATCATCTCGGGTAGGCCCCGTCCGGCCGCTGGTGGCCGCTGCTGAGCTGGTTGCCCTCGTCGTCCGAGACGGTGCCGAACCACGACGTGCACCACACCGAGACCGAGTCCGGCCAGTACTGCACCTCGAACGGGTGGCCCGAGCCGTGGTCGCCGTACGAGGTGACGATGAAGGTCTCCCCCGGGCGCATCCAGTAGTCCTCGCCGAGCGGCTCCAGGGTCAGCTCCAGCAGCCCCTCGCCGCGGTTCGTCAGCGGCATCCGGCCGGTCACCTCCAGGGCCGAGAAGTCCCAGCCGGCCTCCTCCTCGGTCATCCGGCGGCCACCCGGGCGAGCAGCTTGCGCACGGCGTCGTCGAACGCCTCCGGTGCCTCCAGGGCGCTCAGGTGGCCCACCCCGGGGATGACGGTCAGTTCGGCGTCCGGCCGCAGCCGCGCCATCAGCTCGGCCTCCTCGACGGCCACCAGGGCGTCCTCGGCGCCCGCGACGACCGCGGTCGGCACCCGCACCCCGGCGAGCACCTCCCGGGAGTCCGGCCGGGCCGCCATGGCCCGCTGCGCCCACGCGACGGCGGCCGGCGGCGCGGCGGCGACCAGCGCCTGCACCCGCTCGACCAGGTGCTGCGAGTCCGGACCGAGCTGGCCGGCCGCCACCTCCTCGTCGAGCAGCAGCTGGACGCTGTCCCGGGCGAGGACCGCGGCGGCGATGCGCTCCCGGTTGGCGCGGACGGCGTCGGAGTCGGCGGTGGCGCGGGTGTTGGCCAGCAGCAGCCCGGCCAGCCGGTCCGGGTGACGGCGGGCGAAGGCCAGCGCCACGTAGCCGCCCATGGAGAGCCCGCCGACCACCGCCCGGTCGATCCCGGCCGCGTCCAGCAGCAGCGCGAGGTCGTCCGCGACCAGGTCCAGCGAGGGTTCGTCGGTGCCCAGCACGGTGCCGCCGAACCCCCGCTGGTCGGGGGCGAGCACGCGGGCGTCGTCCCCGGTCAGTCCGGGCAACGCGTCCAGTTGGGCGGACCACATCGCGGCGTTCAGCGGGAAGGCGTGCAGGAGTACGAGGGGCGTTCCGGTGCCGCTCTCGCGCACCGACAATGCTGAGGGGAGCTGGGTCATGGGGCCACCGTATTCCGGTGCGCCCGGCGGGCCCACTCAGCGGGCCGCGATATCCGCTTTGTCCTAGCCTGACAGAGAGTAAGGGAGCGCGAATGATCGAGTTGCACGACCTGACGAAACGTTACGGCAAGACCCTCGCGGTGGACCGGCTCAGCTTCCGGGTGCCCCAGGGAGTCGTCACCGGCTTCCTCGGCCCCAACGGCGCGGGCAAGTCCACCACCATGCGCATGATCCTCGACCTCGACAGACCCACCTCCGGCCGGGTCACCATCGACGGCCGGAGGTACGGACAGCTCAGCGAGCCGCTCAAGTACATCGGCGCCCTGCTGGAGGCCAAGGCCGTCCACCCCGGGCGCACCGCCCGCGACCACCTGCTCTGGCTCGCCCAGAGCAATCGGATCCCCGAGCGCCGGGTCGACGAGGTGCTCGCCCTCGTCGGCCTCACCCCGGTCGCCCGCAAGCGCGCCCGCGGCTTCTCGCTCGGCATGGGCCAGCGCCTGGGCATCGCCTCCGCGCTGCTCGGCGACCCGGAGATCGTCATGTTCGACGAGCCGGTCAACGGCCTGGACCCGGAGGGCATCCTCTGGATCCGCAACCTCATGAAGCGGCTCGCCGCCGAGGGCCGCACCGTCTTCGTCTCCTCGCACCTGATGAGCGAGATGGCCGTCACCGCCGACCACCTCGTCGTCATCGGCCGGGGCCGGCTGCTCGCCGACCTGCCGATGCCCGAGTTCATCCGGCGCAACTCCCGCTCCGCCGTCCGGCTGCGCACCCCGAGCCCCGAGCGCCTGCTCGACGTCCTGGCCGGCGCCGGGATCCGCCACGAGACCGGGCCGGACGGCTCCTACGAGGTGGTCGACGGCGACCTCGCCGGCCTCGGCGACCTGGCCGCCGCGAACGGCGTCGTCCTGCACGAACTCAGCCCCCAGCAGGCCTCGTTGGAGGAGGCCTTCATGCAGATGACGGCCGACTCGGTGGAGTACCACGCCGGCGACGGACCGGGCCGGGACGCGGCCGGCGCGCCCGGCGTGTGGGGCGCCGGCTGGCAGCCCGGCGCCGAACAGGCGGCCGCCCCGGCCGGACAGGAGGAGAACTGAGATGGCGTCCTTCCCCGCGATCCTGCGCTCCGAGTGGACGAAGATCCGCAGCGTCCGCTCGACGGTCTGGACCCTCGCGCTGACCTTCGTCGTCACGGTCGGCATCGGCGCGCTGCTGTCCCTGCTGACCAACAACAACTTCACCGAGTTCCGGCGCAACGACCAGAGCCCGTTCGACGCCACCGGCACGGCCTTCTCCGGCATCATGCTCGGCGAGCTCGCCATCATCGTCTTCGGCGTGCTGGCCATCGGCAACGAGTACAGCACCGGCATGGTCCGGGTCAGCCTGGCCGCCGTCCCGCAGCGCGGCACCCTGCTCACCGGCAAGGCCGTCGTCCTCGGCTCGCTGGCCCTGGCCGTGTCGGTCGTGACGGCCTTCGTCACCTTCTTCATCGGCCAGTCGCTGCTCGGCTCGCACTCCACCACCCTCGGCGAACCGAACGTGCTGCGCGCAGTGTTCGGCGCCGCGCTCTACCTGACGATGCTCTGCCTGTTCTCGGCCGGCGTCACGGCGATGCTGCACAACCAGACGCTCGCGCTGGGCGTGCTGGTGCCGTTCTTCTTCCTGCTCTCGCCGATCCTCTCGGCGGTGCCGAAGGTCAAGACGCTCGCGCACTACTTCCCGGACTACGCGGGCTCGCGAATGCTGCTGGTGTACGAGCAGCACGGCCAGCCGTACGGACCGTGGGCCGGTTTCGCGATCTGCCTGGCCTGGACGCTGGCCGCCCTGGCCGGCGGCGCGCTCGTGCTCAAGAACCGCGACGCGTAAGGCGGTTGACCGCCGGCCGGAGCGACGGATCAGTACCGCGGAGCGCCGCGGCCCCGCAGCACGTTGGAGGCCCGGCGCTCCCGCGCTCCCCAGCACGCGCGGTGCCAGTGCCGCCGGTCGTCCACCCCGGCGCCGTGCATCGGCCAGGCGACCACGTGGCCGACCCCGGACGGGATCTCCTGGTCGCAGCCCGGGCAGCGGTAGCTGCGCCCGGACGTCCCGGCGACCGTCTGGACCACCCAGTCGTCGCCCTGGTAGCTCTCGGTGCGGCGCAGCGAACCGCCCAGCGGGGCGGCCGGTTCGTCCGCCCGGTGGGCGGCGCTCTTGATCCGGTTGTGGCGGGGCGACACGGCGACTACCTCTCTCCGGTGGCTCGGGACCGTTCCAGCCTACGGCCGGGCACGACCCCCGAGAGCCTCTATCACGGCATCACGCGCCGGTTCGGGGTTTCCGGCGAGATCCACCCGATCTTCCCCGAAATTCGTGGTTCGGCGTGCCATTGGCACATGACATCCGATACCCACAAGGGGAACAGGCGGGGCCCGCAGACCCTGCGCGCACCCGAGGAGGCCCACCGATGTCCAAGACCACCGCCCGCGCCGAGACCCGTCGGCCCGTCGGGGTCCGGCCGCCCGCCCCCGGGCCCGCGCTGACCACCGTCCCCCCGGTGACGGCCGCCGCCGGCGATCCGCTGCCCGCCGCGCAGCGGGCCGCCGCGTTCCCCGCGGACACCGCACCGATCCGGGTCGGCGCCTTCATGCTCTCCGCGCAGTTCCCCGGGCAGAGCCACGGGGAGGCGCTCGACCGCACCGTGCGCGCCGCCGTCGAGGCCGAACGCGCGGGCCTGGACAGCGTCTGGCTGGCCGAACACCACTTCGTCCCGTACGGGGTCTGCCCGAACGCCGCCACGCTCGCCGCCCTGCTGCTCGGCCGCACCCGCCGGATCGGCGTCGGCACCGCCGTCAGCGTGCTGTCCACCGCCCACCCGGTGGCGCTCGGCGAGCAGGCCGCGCTGCTGCACCTCACCTCCGGCGGGCGCTTCACGCTCGGGGTGGGCCGCGGCGGCCCGTGGATCGACCTGGACGTGTTCGGCAGCGGCGTGGACGCCTTCGAGAACGGCTTCCCGGAGCGGCTGGACCTGCTGCTGCGCTGGCTGCGCGGCTCCCGGGTCGGCGCGGACGGGCCGCAGTTCGCCTTCCCCGAGGTCGCCGTCGTCCCGCGGGCGACCGAGCCGCTGCGCCGGCCCGGGCTGGGCGCCTGGCTGGGCCTCGGCGACCCCGGCGGCCGGGTGCGCCTGCCGCGTCAGCGCCAGGACGTCGAGGGGGCGGGTGCGAGCCTCGGCGCGGGCGACGAACTCACCCCCGCCGGACGGCCGGTGGCCGGCCCGCCGGTGGTCGTCGCGTGCACGTCCCCGGCCGGGGTCAGACTCGCCGCCGAACGCGGCCTACCGATGCTGCTGGGCATGCACTCGGGCGACGACGACAAGCTGAACATGCTGGAGCTGTACCGCAGCGCCTGGCTGGCCGCCGGACGCGACGAGGAGCAGCTGCGCCGGATCAACCGCCGGCACGTCGCGGCCGGCGTGGCCCAGGTCGACGACCGCACCTCGACGGCGCGGGCCACGCTGCTGAGCGCGATGCCGGGCTGGTTCGAGTACGGGCTCGGCGCCCACCGCACCGTGGACGGCCGGGAGCGCAAGATGCGCGACCCGCACCAGTACACCGAGTTCCTGTGCGACCTGCACGCGGTGGGCACCCCGAAGCAGTGCGCCGACCGTCTGCTGGCCACCGCCGAGCGGACCGGCATCCGCCGCTTCGCGCTGCTCGCCGAGGGCAGCGGCGACCGCGAGGCGACCCTGCACAACATCGCCCGGCTCGGTTCGGAGGTGCTCCCGCAACTGAGCTGAGCCGCACCGCCCGGCCGGACCGAACCGCGCCGCCCCCTCCCCCCGCACCGGGGGAGGGGCCGACGGCGTTCCGGCGCCGCCGTGAGCGGGTCGATCAGCAGTCCCGCAGTTCCTCGGACTGGTTGAGCAGCTGCTCCCGGACGGACGTGAAGCGGTCGAACCGCGCCTCGTTGGCGTCGGACGGCAGGAACACCGCCACCCGGTGACAGTTCTGGAAGGCCAGCCGGACCCCGAAGTGCCGCTGCAGGGCACCCCGGATGGCGTCGCTGGCGAGCGCCCGCAGGAGCTGGCCGCGGGCCTGCTCGCTGGGCGGCGGTACCTGGTTGTCGGCGAAATCGGTGCCGTCGACCTTGGCCTGGGCGACCAGCGAGCTGATCAGGTTCCAGGCGTACGGCAGCGAGACGCGGACGCAGTCGACGAATTCCCGCTCGTCGACCTCGCCCCGCTCGGCCTTTTCGAGCAGGGCCGGTGAGACGTCGAGCGACATGGATTCTCCTCTCGCGGACCACCCGCGCGCGGCGCGCGGGTGGTGGTGCGTGGTCCGAAGCTCACAGTGAGGGTGGGCGAAATCGCACGGGATGTCCGGAACAGCGACGGAACGGCTGTTTCCGGCGCCGTGCGAAGGGTGCGGCGGCACCACTGGACGTAACGTCCCGGATACCGACCGCTTCAGAACAGCGTGTCAGTCAACGGCGGGCCAGGCCGGTGGTTCCTAGGGATTGCTCCGTAAATACGCCGTGGTGCACCAGAATGGCCGGATCCTGTCGGATCGTTCATCTGAAGTCTCCATCCCCGTTGACAGCGGCCCCGCACGCATGCCGTCACACACGGTAGCGACCCCAGCGTAGGGGCGCCAGACCGCGGGAGGCATCCCCGGAATCGCCGAACCTCCATGTTCGCGGGGTTCGCGCTTCCTTCACCCCGTCGTCGCGGAATCGCATCAACTGGCCCCGGTGGGCTAGCGTGGTCGACCGTGCGTCTCGTAATTGCCCGCTGCTCAGTCGACTATGCCGGTCGGCTCTCCGCCCATCTGCCCTCCGCCACCAGGCTCATCCTGGTCAAGGCCGACGGCAGCGTCAGCATCCACGCCGACGACCGCGCCTACAAGCCGCTCAACTGGATGTCCCCGCCGTGCGTCCTCAAGGAGGCCGACGGGGTCTGGACGGTGGAGAACAAGGCCGGCGAGAAGCTCATCATCACCCTGGAGGAGGTGCTGCACGACTCGTCCCACGAGCTCGGGGTCGACCCGGGCCTGATCAAGGACGGCGTCGAGGCACACCTCCAGGAGCTGCTGGCGGACCGCATGGAGGTGCTCGGCGCCGGCTGGTCGCTGATCCGCCGCGAGTACCCGACCGCGATCGGCCCGGTCGACATCCTGTGCCGCGACTCCGACGGGGCGACGGTCGCCGTCGAGATCAAGCGCCGCGGCGAGATCGACGGCGTCGAGCAGCTCACCCGCTACCTCGAACTCCTCAACCGGGACCCGCTGCTGGCCCCGGTCAAGGGCGTCTTCGCCGCCCAGGAGATCAAGCCCCAGGCCCGCGTGCTGGCCACCGACCGGGGCATCGGCTGCGTGGTCCTGGACTACGACGAGCTGCGCGGCATCGACGACGACAAGCTGAAGCTGTTCTGACGCCTCAGGTCGTCGGCTTCGCGGTCGGGGTGCCCGATCCGGTCGGTGCCGGCGTCGTCGGCTGAGGCGAGGACGTGGGACTCGGGGTCGAGGACGTCGGCGAACTGCTCGGCGCCGGCGGCTGGCTCGGGTGGGTCACGGGCGGCTGCTGCGGCCCGGGCCCCGGCTGCTGCGTCGGCGGCTGCGGGTCGCCCGGAGCGGGCGGCTGCGGCTGCTGCGGGGCGTCCGACCCCGTCGCGCCGGGCGAGCGGCTCGGCTTCTTCGACGCCGTCGCCGAGGCCGACGCCGACGCGGTCGGCGAGTGCGTCGCACTGCCGCTCGCCGAGGGCTCCGGGCTGGTCCCGTTCGCCGCCGGGCTGCTGCCCGGGGCGTCCGCGCCGGCCGTCGTGGCGGCGCCGGTGCTGGAGTGCGGCAGCGGGACCTGCCCGCCGGTGCCGGTGTCGTCCTGGTCGAGCCGGCTGTGCGGGTCGTTGGTCCGCTGCTCCCCCGGCCCGGTGACGCTCATCGCCACCGCCGTGCTGAGCACCCCGAGCGTGAGCACCGCCGCCGACGCGACGACCACCCGCCGGCGCCGGCTCGACCGCAACCCGGACGGCACCCTGGCCGCGATCTTGCGGATCACCGGACCGCGCGCAGGCGCCGCCACGGGCTGGGCGCCCGGCAGTTGGCGGCCCTCGGCCCGCAGCAGGTCGAGCATCCGGCGCGCCGCCGCGACCCCGCGCTGCTCGCCGACGACGGCCCGCAGCGTGAGCGCGGTCTCCAGCTCGGCGATCGCCTGGGACGGTTCCTGCGCACAGATCGCGTAGACGCCCAACTCGTGGTGGAACCAGGCCTCGTCGGCCTTGGAGGCGGTCCGCCTGGCGGCCTCCAGACCCAGCTGCAGCGCCCGCTCCCAGGCCCCCCAGCGCAGCGACAGGGCCAGCGCGGGGGCGGCGGCCCTGGCCAGCCGGACGACGGCCTCGTGGCGCCCGGCGGTGCGGTCGGCCAGCAGGACGCCGATCACCACCTCCGCCTCGGCCGCGATCTGCCCGAGCGACACCGAGCTGTGCCCGACCCACCAGGCGAAGTGCTGCGCCGCGCCGTCGACGCTGCCGCGCGCCGGCCAGTGCGGGAGGAGCAGTTCGAGCGCCCCGGCGGTCAGCCGGTGGTGGCCGCCGATGGACACCGCGAGCCCGGCGTCGGCGAGCTCGGCGAGCGCGCTCTCGCCCTGGCCGACGTCGATCAGCGCGGGCAGGTGCGGCGCGGTCGGGCACTCGCCGCCGAGTGCCACGGCGAGCCGCAGCACGGCCTGCGCGGGCTCGCTCAGCCCCTCGGCGAGCCGGACGGCGGGCGAGGCGGTCTCGGCGACGGACGGCAGCGGCACGGTCCGGCGCAGCGCACCCTCGCGGACGGCCGGGTCGGGGTCGTGGACGGGCCCGTCGACCGCGCCGAAGACGTCCAGGCGGTCCTCCTCGGCGGCGACCAGCGCGTCCACCGCCACGTCCCGCTGGCGCAGCAGCGCGGCGGCCTGGACGAAGCGCAGCGGCAGTCCCTCGGACTCGAACCAGAGGTCGACCGCCCAGGCCTTCTCGGCGACGTCCAGCGGCCGCCCGGCCAGCCGGGCGGCGAGCGCGAGGCAGGCGGCGCGCGAGAGTCCGGCGACGGGGTGGTCCTGGAGCCGGGAGCCGGCCGACAGCGGCGGGGCGGCGGGGTCGACCGAGATCAGGAAGGCGCAGCGGGGGGCGGCGGAGAGCAGCTCCTCCAGCTCGGCGCCGGAGGGTTCGGCGCCGTCGATCACGACGATCGCGCCGACGTCGGCGAGGTGCGCGGCCAGCTGGGCCGGGTCGGGGCGGTAGCCGGGGGCGTGGTGGGTGGCGGCGAACAGCTCCTGGAGCACGTCGGCGGTCGTGCGGCGGTGGCCGCAGAGCTGGACGACGCCGCCGGGGGCGAGGTCGGCGGCGGCCTCGGCGACGGCCGACAGCAGGGCGCTGCGACCGGAGCCGGCCTGGCCGACCAGGCGTATCGAGCGGCCCTCGGCGAGCAGGCCGAGGAGTTCGGCGACGTCCGCCTCGCGGTCGAGCAGCGGCAGGTCGGCGGGCCCGGCACCGAGGGCGAGCGGGCCGACCGCCCGCTCGACGCCGCCGACGGGTCCGCGGGCGGGCTCGCTGCGCAGCACCCGGCGGGGGCGCGGGCGCCACTCCTCGGGGCAGGGCCGGGCCTCGGAGCCGTCCGGCGCGCCGACGCCCACCAGCAGAGCGCCGGAGACCAGCTCGCCACTGCGGGCGCGGACGGCCTCCTGCCGGAACTCACCGGTTGGCTGTGCCACGTTCTGCTCCGCATCGTGCTCGGCCGCCGGCGTGCCGCGCCGGCCGGCTGACGTCTCGGTCGCGGCCGTGCGGGGACCGGGCGGGCATGGCCCGGCTGCGGCGGCCGTCTTCTGACGGGCAGACTCTCGCACATCCGGCCCCGCGTGTGCAGCGCCGTCCCGTCACGCGCGCCCCACGAGGGCCTCGTGCGCCCCCGGAGCGCTTTCCGGAGCGCGTTCGGAGCCCCTTCCGGAGCCCCTTCGGCGTGCTTCAGAGACCGACCCCGTGCGCCTCGGCGACGCCGCCGTCCACGGCGAGGATGCGGTGCAGCTTGGTGGCCACCAGCAGCCGCTGGAGCTGGGCCGGGACGGAGCGCAGCACGAGCCGGCGGCCGATCCGGCCGGCCCGGCGGTGGGTGCCCATGATGACGCCGAGGCCGGTGGCGTCCCAGAACTCCAGGCGGGCGAGGTCGAGCACGAGGTCGCCGAGGCCGGTGTCGACGGCCTGGTGGAGCCGGGCCCGCGCGTCGGCGGCGGTGCGCACGTCGAGGCGGCCCTCGATGGCCAGCGCCCTGTGGTCGCCGGTGATGCGCATGCTCTCCTCCTCCTTCGCCTGGCCGGTCCCGGTGTCGGGGGTGTGGGTCCGCCCCGGCCGTGCCGGGCCGGGGAGCGGGGTGGCCGCCCGGGCGGGCCGTGGCCCCTCGTCCGGAGGCCCGCCTGCTGCGCCGAACGGCGACGGGCCGCGCGCCCGGGCCGGCCGCCCGTCGTTCAAACCTGGGCCCCTCATCTGACGGCGAACCAGCACCGCAGGTTGCTGGTTGCGGTCAGATCTGAAGCAACTTCACTCGTCCGAGGGAATATACGCAGGTAGTCTCCACACCTACGCTCGATTACCGCCCAAATCACCCGTCTGCGGCACCCGGCGTGAGGAAACTCACCCGCCCCGGGCGGGGCGGGTCCTACGATGCTCGATCGCCCGGCCCGCCCGGCCCCGCGGCCCGTGGGTTACTTGCCCTCGTGCCCGTAGAAGCCGCGGCCGCTCTTGCGGCCGAGGTCGCCGGCGGTGACCATGCGGGCCATGACCTCCGGGGCGGCGAACTTCTCGTCCTGGGTCTCCTCGTAGATGTTGCGGGCGGCGTGCAGCAGGATGTCGACGCCGGTCAGGTCGGCGGTCTCCAGCGGGCCCATCGGGTGGCCGAAGCCGAGGCGGCAGGCCTTGTCGATGTCCTCGGCGGTCGCCACGCCCGTCTCGTACAGCTTGGCGGCCTCGACGACCAGGGCGGTGATCAGGCGGGTGGTGACGAAGCCGGCCACGTCGCGGTTGACCACCACAACCTCCTTGCCGACGCCCTCGGCGAAGGCGCGGGCGGTGGCCAGCGTCTCGTCGCTGGTCTTGTAGCCGCGCACCAGCTCGACCAGCTTCATCAGCGGCACCGGCGAGAAGAAGTGCACGCCGATGACGGACTCCGGGCGCCGGGTGGCGGCGGCGATCCGGGTGATCGGGATGGCGGAGGTGTTGGAGGCGAGCACGGCGCCGTCCTTGGCGAGCTTGTCGAGCTCGCGGAAGACGGCCTCCTTGACCTCCAGCTTCTCGAACACGGCCTCGACCACGATGTCGGCCCCGGCGACGGCGCCCAGGTCGGTGGTGGTGGTGATCCGGCCGAGGGCGGCCTCGGCGTCCTCCGCGCTCATCCGGCCCTTGGCGACGAACTTCTCGTACGAGGCGCGGATGCCGGCGAGACCGCGCTGCAGCGCCTCGTCGGTGACGTCCCGCAACACCACCGGGTGGCCGGCCTGGGCCGACACCTGGGCGATGCCGGCGCCCATCAGGCCGGCACCGATCACGGCGATCTGCTTGCTGGACGCATTGCTCATGGCGGGTCTCCCGATGCCGTCGCCGCCTCGCGGGCGGGCCCTGAAAGCGGCTCAGGGCAGGGGTCGCCGCCCGGTAGAGCCGCGTCGCTCTGGCGGGGACTCTAACGCCCATTTCGTCCGTGCAATAGCAATCGGGAGTGTGATCTGCAACCGACCTGGTCAGGTGAACCAATCAGCCCGGCCGATCGTCGGTGCGACGGTCAGATCATCAGCCCGAGGTCCTGCGCCAGGATCGCCGCCTGCACCCGGCTGCGCAGCCGCAGCTTCGCGAGGATCCGGCTGACGTGCGTCTTCGTGGTCGCCTCCGCCATCGCGAGCCGGGCGGCGATCTCCCCGTTCGACAGCCCGGCGCCGATGCAGGCCAGCACCTCGCGCTCGCGCGGGGTGAGCCCGGCCACCGCCTCCCGGGTGTCCGGCCCCACCGCCCGGTCCGGCCGGGCGAAGGTGCCGATCAGCCGCCTGGTCACCGAGGGCGCCAGCATGCCGTCCCCGCGCGCCACCGTCCGGATGCCCTCGACGAGGGTGTCCGCCTCCAGGTCCTTGAGCAGGAAGCCGGCCGCGCCGGCCCGCAGCGCGCCGTACACGTACTCGTCCAGGTCGAAGGTGGTCAGCACGAGCACCTGGGCCGCGCCGGCGGCCACCACCTCGCGGGTCGCCGAGACGCCGTCCAGGCGCGGCATCTGCACGTCCATCAGCACCACGTCCGGCCGCAGCTCCAGGGCCAGCCGGACGGCCTCCTCGCCGTCGGCGGCCTGTCCGACCACCTCGACGTCCGGCTCGGCCCGCAGGATCATCACCAGCGCCGCCCGCACCGCGGCCTGGTCCTCGGCCACCAGCACCCGAATCGTCACGCGCGTCCCTCGTTCCCTTCGCTCCCCCGGCCGTGCGGCAGCACCGCGCGCACGCTCCAGTTCCCGTCCCGCGGCCCCGCCTCGAAACTGCCGCCAAGCAGCCCGGCCCGCTCCGACATGCCCACCAGCCCGGCCCGCGCCCCCGGCAGCCCGCGGCCTTCCTCGGCGCGGTACGGGCTGTCGACGGCGATCCGCAGCTCCCCCGCCCCGAAGTCCAGCCGCAGCCGCACCAGGCCGGGCCCGGCGTGCTTGAGCGCGTTGGTCAGCGACTCCTGCACGATCCGGTACGCGGCCAGGCCCACCGGCACCGGCAGCTCGCCGCGCTCGCCGTGCTCGCTCAGCTCGAACTCCAGCCCGACGTCCCGGCCGGCCGCGCGGGCCTTCGTCAGCAGCGCGTCCACCGCGGCGAGGTCGGGCGCCGCGTAGGACTCGTCGGCCTCGCCCCCGCCGCTGTGCCGGAGCAGTCCGATCATGCGACGCATTTCGGCCAATCCTTGGACGCTGTTCTCCCGGATCACGGCGAGCACCTCGACCAGCGGGTCGTCCTCGGCCCGCCGCTGGCGCCGGGCGACGGACTGCGCGCCGGTCGCGTGGATCGCGATCGCCGACAGGTGGTTGGCCACCACGTCGTGCAACTCCCGTGCCATCCGGGCCCGTTCGGTGACGATGGCCTCGCGGCGGTCCATCTCCGAGAGCAGCGCGGTCTGTTCGGCGCGCAGCCGCTCGGTCTCCGCCTCCTGCCGGTGCTTGCGCACCACGTCCCCGGTCCACACCGGCGCCAGGAAGACCAGCGAGGTGACCACCACGACGAGCAGCCCGGCCGGCGTCCCGCTGTAGATCAGCGCCAGCGTGGAGAGCACCAGCACGGTGGCGCCGCCGGTCAGGTGCAGGATCCGCGACATCCGCGCGGACCCGTAGATCACCGCCGCGTACAGCAGGTCGGTGTACATGATGGTCGTCGCCAGCAGGCTGCCCGCGAGGATGCTGCCCGCGAAGGCGAGCCCGCCGAGGGAGACCGCCAGCACCGGCCTGCGCCGCCGCACCAGCTCCAGCGCGGCCATCACGAGCAGCGGCGCCACGACGGCCCACAGCGGGAGGTCGTCGGGCCGGTCGTACACCTTGAAGGCGATCAGCACCGCACCGCCGAGCAGCCCGCAGAGGGCGATCAGCCGGTCCAGCGCGCGTGGTGAGAGGGACGGACGGAGCACCCTCCCATCTCACCATCCCCGGCGGACCGCGCCGCTCCGGTCCACGGAGGATCCGGCTACATCGAAAGATGCACGCGGGGACGGCACTCCACGACGACGACGCGAGCGCGCCCGCACACGAGGCTGGTACCACCGCCGACCAGTCCGGGAGCAGAACGTGATCGTCACCCTCATCGTCGCGGCCGAGATCTCCTGGTGGATCGTGCTCGGCCTCGGCCTCAGCGCCCGCTACCTGCTGCGGTGGCGCCGCACCAGCACCGCGCTGCTGATCGGCCTCCCGGTGGTGGACCTCGCGCTGTACGCGCTCACCGTCCTGAACCTGCGGGGCGGCGCCGAGGCGGGCTGGATGCACGCACTGGCGGCGAGCTACGCCGGTTTCTCGGTCGGCTACGGGCCCTCGCTGGTCGCCTGGGCCGACCGGCACTTCCTGCACCGCTTCGCCGGCGGCCCCAAGCCGCTGCCCGCCCCCAAGTACGGCCCGGAGCGGACCACGCACGAGTGGCGGATCGCCTGGCGCACGGTCGTCTCGGCCGCGATCACCCTGAGCCTGATCAGCCTCCTCGTCCCGCTCTCCGCGGGCAGCGCCCACTTCAGCACCTTCGCCCAGTGGTACTGGAAGCTGGGCATCGCGGCCGTCGTCAACGTCGTCGTGGCCGGCTGCTACTCGAAGTGGCCCAAGGAGGCCCCGGCCGGCGTGACGGTCGTCGACGGCCGGCCGGTCGAGCAGCCCGCCCCGGAGAAGGCCCCGCTGCCCTAGGACGCTAGCGGTTCTCCCCCGGCACCCACAGGACGTCGCCGCGCTCCTTGTTGGCCGCCCTGGCCAGGATGAACAGCAGGTCCGAGAGCCGGTTGAGGTACTTGGCGGTCAGCGGGTTGACGGTGTCCCCGTGCGTCTCGATCGCCGTCCAGGTGGCCCGCTCGGCCCGCCGCACCACCGTGCAGGCCAGGTGCAGGTAGGCCGCGCCGGCCGTGCCGCCGGGGAGGATGAAGCTGCGCAGCTTCTCCAGCTGCTCCAGGTAGTGGTCGCAGTCGCCTTCGAGCCGGTCGATGTAGGACTGCAGGACCCGCAGCGGCGGGTACTCCGGGTTCTCGACCACGGGCGTCGCGAGGTCCGCGCCGACGTCGAACAGGTCGTTCTGGATCCGGGTGAGCACCGCGACGACGTCCGGCGCCAGCGCCCCGGCGGCGATGGCCACGCCGATCGCCGCGTTCGCCTCGTTGGCGTCGGCGTACGCGACCAGCCGCGGGTCGGTCTTGGTGGTCCGGCTCATGTCACCGAGCGCGGTGGTGCCGTCGTCGCCGGTACGGGTGTAGATGCGCGTCAGATTGACCATGCGGCCAGACTAGCCGGGCCGGTTAAGCGCCGTTAACCCCAGGCGCCCGTCGACCCTAGGCGACGTTGACCCTCTGTCCGGGCGGCGCCGCCTCCAGCCAGGCGAGGAAGCCGGTGAGCGCGTCCTCGCTCATCGCGAGCTCCAGCGGGGCGCCGTTGTGCAGGCAGCGCAGCACCACCGAGCCGGAGAGCAGGGCGAGCTCCTCCTGGCCCTCCGGGTAGCGCCGGCCGAGCACCTCGATCTCCCGGCGCGGGAGCACCTTGCGCGGGCGCGGGGCGTACGAGAAGACCCGGAACCACTCGATCGAGTCGCCGCTGTACCGGCCGATACCAAAAACCCACCCCTTGCCGTCGGTCTGTGGGACCGGGGCCGAGGTGGGTTTGCCGTTCTCGTCGAGGTCGGGCTGCGTCGAGGCGTCGGCGGGCATTTTGAGCCGGTAGCTGCAGTCGAACGTGCCGCCCACCCGCTGGATGAGGCGGCGCCGTACCGCGAACGCGACCAGGCCGATCACACCGAGTGCCACGACCGCCGCACACACCACGAGGGCGAGGACCATGCTCACCTACCTCCTCGCTACCCGCGTTCCCCGTATCGGTCGTACAAGGCGACCGCGTTGACCTACCAACTGAGACGACAGTCCCGGGGTCACGCTCGCGCGTCCCCGGGACCGTCGGTCGACCCCGCCGAGGCGGGGTCAGGCGTACTCAGACGTGCGCCTTGAGGCCGCGCGCCGCGAACAGGCGGACCTCGGCGCGACGCTCGGCGTGCGCGTCCAGGTCGGACTTGGCCTGCTCCAGCGCGCGCTCGGCGCGAGCGACGTCGATCTCGTCCGCCAGCTCGGCGATCTCCGCGAGCAGAGACAGCTTGTTGTCGGCGAAGGAGATGAAGCCGCCGTGCACCGCGGCGACGACGGTGCCGCCGTCCACCGTGCGGATGGTGACCGGGCCGGTCTCCAGCACGCTCAGCACCGGGGTGTGACCCGGCATGATGCCGGTGTCACCGGAGGCCGTACGGGCGACGACGATGGTGGCCGCACCGGACCACACCTTGCGGTCGGCTGCGACCAGCTCGACGTGCAGCTCAGCCAACGTGGGCTCCTAGGCTCATGCAATCCCCGATTACTCGGGAGTTTCGGTAAGAATAACGGCCCCGCGCCTCCGGCATGAAACCGGCGGCACGGATTTGACCGGAATCACAGCCGATGCGACGCGAGGGGTGGGTCCCAGGGTTGGGGCCCACCCCTCACGGTCACTCGGCTGCTACCGGCCGCGATTACTTCTTCGCCAGCTCGGCGGCGTTCTTCTCGAGGTCCTCGATGCCACCGCACATGAAGAAGGCCTGCTCCGGGACGGTGTCGTACTTGCCGTCCGCGATCGCGTTGAACGCCTCGATGGTCTCCGACAGCGGAACGGTCGAGCCGTCGACGCCGGTGAACTGCTTGGCCACGTAGGTGTTCTGCGAGAGGAAGCGCTCGATGCGACGGGCGCGGTGCACCGTGATCTTGTCTTCCTCGGACAGCTCGTCCATACCGAGGATGGCGATGATGTCCTGCAGGTCCTTGTACTTCTGCAGGATCCCCTTGACACGGATGGCCGTCTCGTAGTGGTTCTGCGCGATGTACCGCGGGTCGAGGATGCGGGACGTGGAGTCCAGCGGGTCGACGGCCGGGTAGATGCCCTTCTCCGAGATCGGGCGCGACAGAACGGTCGTCGCGTCCAGGTGGGCGAAGGTGGTGGCCGGGGCCGGGTCGGTCAGGTCGTCCGCGGGGACGTAGATCGCCTGCATCGAGGTGATCGAGTGACCGCGGGTCGAGGTGATGCGCTCCTGCAGGAGGCCCATCTCGTCGGCCAGGTTCGGCTGGTAGCCCACCGCGGAGGGCATGCGGCCGAGCAGGGTCGACACCTCGGAACCGGCCTGGGTGAACCGGAAGATGTTGTCGATGAAGAGGAGCACGTCCTGCTTCTCGACGTCACGGAAGTACTCCGCCATGGTCAGCGCGGAGAGCGCGACGCGCAGACGGGTGCCCGGCGGCTCGTCCATCTGGCCGAAGACCAGCGCGGTCTTGTCCAGAACGCCCGAGTCGACCATCTCGTGGATGAGGTCGTTGCCCTCACGGGTGCGCTCGCCGACGCCGGCGAACACCGACACACCACCGAAGTTCTCGGCGACGCGGTAGATCATCTCCTGGATCAGAACGGTCTTGCCGACACCGGCACCACCGAACAGACCGATCTTGCCACCCTGGACGTACGGGGTGAGGAGGTCGATGACCTTGATGCCGGTCTCGAACATCTCGGTCTTCGACTCGAGCTCGGAGAAGTTCGGGGCCTTGCGGTGGATGGGCCACCGGACCTCGACCTGCGACTCGAACTCGGCCTTGTCGACGTTCAGCACCTCACCGAGGGCGTTGAAGACCTTGCCCTTGGTGATCTGGCCGACCGGCACGGAGATGGCGGCACCGGTGTCGGTGACCTGCGCGCCACGGACCAGGCCGTCGGTCGGCTGCATCGAGATGCCGCGGACCAGGCCGTCGCCGAGGTGCTGGGCGACCTCGAGGGTGAGGATCTTCTTGCCCGAGCCGTCGGGGTTGTCCACCTCGACGTGCAGGGCGTTGAACATGTTCGGAATGGCGTCGACGGGGAACTCCACGTCGACGACCGGGCCGATGACCCGCGCGACGCGGCCCGTCGCCGTGGTCGGCTCAACAGTGGTGGTCATACTCATTCGCTCCCGCGGCTAGCGTCGGCGAGGGCGTTGGCGCCACCGACGATCTCGCTGATTTCCTGGGTGATCTCGGCCTGACGGGCCGAGTTGGCAAGCCGCGTGAGCGACTTGATGAGCTCGCCGGCGTTGTCCGTCGCGCTCTTCATCGCGCGCCGGCGTGCGGCGTGCTCGGAGGCGGCGGACTGAAGCAGCGCGCTGTAGATCCGGCTCTCGACGTACCGCGGCAGCAGGGCGTCGAGGACGCCCTCGGCCGACGGCTCGAAGTCGTACAGCGGGAAGATCTCCGCCTTGGCCGGCTGCTCGCCCTGCTGGACCTCGTCCAGCTTCAGCGGCAGCAGCCGCGCCTCGACCGCGTTCTGCGTCAGCATCGACACGAACTCGGTGGAGACGATGTGGATCTCGTCCACGCCGCCGGTCTCGGCCGTGAAGGCCTCGATCAGCTCGGCCGCCACGACCTTCGCGTCGCCGTAGCCCGGCTTGTCCGAGAAGCCCGTCCACGACTGGCCCACCGCGAGGTTGCGGAAGGTGTAGTAGGACAGACCCTTGCGGCCCACGATGTAGGTCACGACGTCCTTGCCCTCGCCGCGCAGGCGCTCGGAGAGCACCATCGAGGCCTTGATGGCGTTGGACGAGTAACCGCCGGCCAGGCCGCGGTCCGCCGTGATCAGCAGGACGGCGGCGCGGGTGGCGTTCGGGTTCTCGGTGGTGAGCGGGTGCTTGGCGTTGGACCGGGTGGCCACCGCCGTCACCGCCCGGGTGAGCTCATCGGCGTACGGGGTGGAGGCGGCCACCGCGCGCTGCGCCTTGCCGATGCGCGCCGCGGAGATCATCTCCATCGCCTTGGTGATCTTCTTCGTCGCGGTGACAGAGCGGATCCGGCGCTTGTAGACCCGAAGCTGTGCTCCCATGGGTCGTTACGTCCTTTCCCTCGCTACCGGACTCAGGCCTGCTCGCCGAGGAGCTTGCCGTCGGCGGTGGTGAAGCCCTGCTTGAAGGCGGCGATCGCGCTGGTGAGAGCGTCGATGGTGCCGTCCTCCAGCTTGCTGGTCTCGACGATGCCGGCCAGCAGGTCCTTGTGCTGCAGGCGCAGGTGGTCCAGGAACTCGCGCTCGAAGCGGCGGATGTCCGCGACCGGGACGTCGTCCAGCTTGCCGGTGGTGCCGGCCCAGATGGAGACGACCTGCTCCTCGACCGGGAACGGCTGGTACTGGCCCTGCTTCAGCAGCTCGACCATGCGCGCACCGCGCTCCAGCTGGGCCTTGGAGGCCGCGTCCAGGTCGGAGCCGAAGCCGGCGAAGGCCTCCAGCTCGCGGTACTGGGCGAGGTCCAGGCGCAGACGGCCGGCGACCGACTTCATCGCCTTGATCTGGGCCGAGCCACCGACGCGGGAGACCGAGATGCCGACGTTCACGGCCGGGCGGATGCCGGCGTTGAACAGGTCGGACTCCAGGAAGCACTGGCCGTCGGTGATGGAGATGACGTTGGTCGGGATGTACGCCGAGACGTCGTTGGCCTTGGTCTCGATGATCGGCAGACCGGTCATCGAGCCCGCGCCCAGCTCGTCGGAGAGCTTCGCGCAGCGCTCCAGCAGGCGGGAGTGCAGGTAGAAGACGTCACCCGGGTAGGCCTCGCGGCCCGGCGGGCGGCGCAGCAGCAGGGAGACGGAGCGGTAGGCCTCGGCCTGCTTCGACAGGTCGTCGAAGATGATGAGGACGTGCTTGCCGTCGTACATCCACTCCTGGCCGATGGCCGAACCGGTGTACGGGGCGAGGTACTTGAAGCCGGCCGGGTCGGAGGCGGGAGCGGCCACGATCGTGGTGTACTCCAGCGCGCCGGCCTCCTCCAGGGCGCCGCGGACGGACGCGATGGTGGAGCCCTTCTGGCCCACGGCGACGTAGATGCAGCGGACCTGCTTCTTCGGGTCGCCCGAGCGCCAGTTGTCACGCTGGTTGATGATCGTATCGATCGCCACGGCGGTCTTGCCGGTCTGGCGGTCGCCGATGATCAGCTGACGCTGGCCGCGGCCGATCGGGGTCATCGCGTCGATGGCCTTGATACCGGTCTGCATCGGCTCGTGGACCGACTTGCGGACCATGACGCCGGGGGCCTGCAGCTCCAGGGCGCGGCGGCCGGTGGCGGCGATCTCGCCCAGGCCGTCGATCGGGTTGCCCAGCGGGTCCACGACGCGGCCGAGGTAGCCGTCGCCGACCGGGACCGACAGGACCTCGCCCGTGCGGCGCACGGTCTGGCCCTCTTCGATGCCGCCGAACTCGCCGAGGATGACGACACCGATCTCGCGGGTGTCGAGGTTCAGCGCGAGGCCGAGCGTGCCGTCCTCGAACTTCAGCAGCTCGTTCGCCATGACCGAGGGGAGACCCTCGACATGGGCGATGCCGTCCGCCGCGTCAGTGACCGTGCCGACCTCTTCCACAGAAGCGGCGTCCGGCTGGTACGACTGGACAAAGTCGGCCAGCGCGTCCCGGATCTCCTCCGGACGGATCGTAAGCTCCGCCATCAGGCTTCCCTGCTCTCCTAGTTTGCGATCCTCGGCCCGCCATTGAGGGCCGCAAGTATTCGACTCTCGGCCGGGTCTGCCGAACCGGCCGTACGATGTGCCGGCTCCGTTGGGAGCCGGTTTCCCGACCGAGGGTCGGATGTGCTGCTTCGGTACTCAGCCTTCGAGCGACTGGCGAGCGCCTTCGAGGCGGCTCGACACGGTGCCCTCGATGATCTCGGCGCCGATCTGCACCCGGACCCCGCCGACGACCTCCGGGTCGACGTCGATGTTCAGGTGGACCTGGCGGCCGTACATCCGGCCCAGAGCACCGGACAGGCGCTCCTTCTGTGCGTCCGACAGCGGCACCGCGGTGGTGACCAGGGCCACCACCCGGCCGCGACGCGCGGCGGCGAGCTTCGAGTAGGACTCCAGGCCCTGCTCCAGGCTACGGCCACGCGGCGCGTTCACGAGGGCGGTGACCAGCCGGACGGTGCCCGCGTTGGCGCGGCCGCCGAGCAGCTTCTCGATCAGCTCCGCCTTGGCGGCGGTGCCGGCCTTCGGCTCGGTCAGCGCGGCGCGCAGCTCGTGCGAGCCGGCCACGACGCGGCCGAAGCGGAACAGCTCGTCCTCGACGTCGTCCAGCGCGCCCGCCTTGTCGGCGGCGATGACCTCGGCGTACGCGGCGAGCTGCTCGGTCGCGTCGACCAGGTCGCGCGAACCGGACCAGCGCGAGCGGACCAGGCCGGCCACCAGGTCGGCGGTCTCGCCGGAGACCTGACCAGTCAGCAGCGAGGAGACCAGCTGGGCCTTGTCCTGGCCCGACCGGGACGGGTCGGTCAGGACGCGGCGCAGCGACACCTCACGGTCCAGCAGGACCGTGACGGCGGTGAGCTCCTCGGCGAGCTTGACCGCGTCCACCGAGGTGGAGTCGGTCAGGCTCTCCAGGTTCTGCCGCCCGGCGGCGAGGGCCTCACGGCTTGCGCCGATCACTTGGCCGCACCCTGAGCAACGGCGGCCTTGGCCTCCAGCTCGTCCAGGAAGCGGTCGATGACGCCGCTCTGCCGGGCGTGGTCCTCGAGGGACTCACCCACGATGCGGGAGGCCAGCTGGGAGGCCAGCGAACCCACGTCCTGGCGCAGGGCGGCAGTCGCCTGCTTCTTGTCGGCCTCGATCTGCGCGTGACCGGCGGCGACGATGGCCTCGCGCTGACGCTGGCCCTCCTCGCGCATCTCGGCGAGCTGGGCAGCGCCCTGCTCGCGAGCCTGCTCGACGATGCGGGCAGCCTCGTGACGCGCCTCGGCGAGCTCGGCGCGGTACTGCTCAAGCAGGGCCTGGGCCTCGGCCTGAGCGGCCTCGGCGCGCTCCATGCCGCCCTCGATGGCGTCCCGGCGCTCCGACAGCACCTTCTCGATGCTGGGGAGGAGCTTCTTGCCGAGCAGACCGAAGACGATGAAGAAGCAGAGCAGGCCGATGATCACCTCGGGCCACGCGGGGAGGAGAGGGTTCATCTTCTCCTCGGCCGCGAGCGAAAGCACGGGGCTCATATCTGGACCTTCCTCAGAAAGGGTCTACGGCGGATTACTTGTTGCCGAAGACGAACGGCATGACGATGCCGATGAGGGCGAGCGCCTCGGTCAGCGCGAAGCCGATGAACATGTTGGAACGGATGAGACCGGCAGCCTCGGGCTGACGGGCCATGGCCTGGACACCGTTGCCGAAGATCAGACCGACGCCGATGCCGGGGCCGATCGCGGCGAGGCCGTAGCCGATGGAGGCGACGGAACCGTAGACGTTGCCCTCAGCGAGGATGCTCATTGACGTTGTCCTTTGCAGGGGTGGTGATCCGGTGGTGATTGGCCACCGGGCGATCCGGGAGGTGTGGTTCGGGGCGGGGCCGGAGCCCCGGGGCTCAGTGCGCCTCTTCCAGGGCACCGGCGATGTAGCTGCTGGCCAGCATCACGAAGATGTAGGCCTGCAGGAACTGGACCAGCAGCTCGAAGGCGGTCAGCGCGACGGCCACGATGAAGGAGGCCGAGCCGTACAGCGCGCCCAGGGTCGGGCTGAGCAGGTACCAGGAGGCGATGGAGAACATCACGATCAGCAGGTGGCCGGCGAACATGTTCGCGAAGGCTCGGACCGCGAGCGTGAAGGGGCGCACGAAGATGTTCGAGAAGAACTCGATCGGCACCAGGATGAACATGACCCAGCCGGGGATGCCCGACGGCCAGCAGAGGTTCTTCAGACCGCCGACGAAGCCGTGCTTCTTGAAGGTCAGCGTCATGTAGGTGATCCACACGACCGCCGCGAGGCCGGCCGGGAACGCGATCGCCGCCGAGACGGGGAACTGCGCGAAGGGGATGATCGACATGATGTTCATCAGCCAGATGAAGAAGAACATCGAGACGAGCATCGGGACGTACTTCTCGCCCTTCTTGCCGATCGTCTCCAGCACGATGGAGCGCTTGACGAAGTCGTAGCCGATCTCACCGACCAGCTGCAGCTTGCCCGGGACGAGGCGCGGCTTGGCGAAGGCGGCCCAGAAGAAGACGACCACCAGCACGGCGACGATCATCGACAGCAGCATCGGCTTGTTGAAGTCGACGCCGCCGATCGTGAAGATCGGCTTGAACGAGAACTCGTTCAGACCCGGCGCCGGGAAGCCACAGCCAGCGTCCCCGAAGTGGCAACTGCTGGCGAGGGGGAGTTCAGCACTCACCACGGACTCCTTCGTCGTGACGCATGGTTACGGCAACCTCGGTGTGTCGGCGCGGCCTGCGGCCACGGAGCGGCACTGGAACTTGATGGGTTTCTCGCGGATCCTGCGCGGCGGTGCGCTGCACCACTGCGGGATCATCGAAGACTGCGCGGATCCGGGGGGCGATCCGTCCAATGTCCGGACAGACCTGGCCTCTTCCCGTACTCCGTTGTTGCGACGGACGATAGCAGCCCGTCAGTGGCGCATAAACACCGCCCCCCTCGTTGGGGGGACAGTCGGGCCTCGTCACTGTTGACGTCCCGAGCCGGAGGACTTGTCGTCCTTCTTTTCGGAGGCGTCGGGGACGACGTAGAAGGTCTTGGCCTTGAGTGCGCCGCGCACCTGGAAGCCCGTCCAGACGAGGGCGCAGCCCAGCAGGGTGAAGGCGAACGCCTGCCGGTTGAAGAGCTCGGTGTTCTTGAAGACCGCGAGCACGATGCCGACCAGCAGGATCTGCGTGGTGTACACGAGCAGCGCGGCGGCCATCATGATGTGCGGGTTCGACCTGGTCAGCCGGTCGAGCGCGACCTGGCCGAAGCTGAAGAAGGCCATCACGAGCAGCGCGCCGAAGAGGGCGCCGAGCAGAGCCTTCCCACCGGCGACGGGGAACGAGATCGCCATGGCGATGATCCCGGCGACCGCAGTGGGAATCGCGGCGCCTCGGAGGATCCGGGCGTCGTTGGACGGCATGTCGGCAGCTCCGGCGGCATGTCGGTGTTACGGGGACGGGGCAGAACACTCGGTGGGGTGGCACCGGACCGAGGGGCCGCCGCCGGGCCGCCCGCTGGAGCGGCGGGCCCGTCGAGGGAGACCGACCAGGGACGGAAGTCCTCCACCTGTCAGGTCTTTCGGCGTGTTCTCGGTACTCGTGAACGGTATCACAAACTATTTGATGAGAGCTTTACCATGAATGTGTGGCTCCTGTCACACTGGCGGAGCAAGAGTGCCGCCGATCGGGTGAACCCATCTGGCGGAGCGTCAAATTCCTTGCTAGCGCCGCCCGGTGGTCCGACCGTGGGGTTCGGAGGACGCCGAGGAGCCCTCGCCGGCTTCACCCAGAAGTTGCTTGTCCTTGGCCGACAGTTCAGCCATCGGCCCCGAGGGCTGCCGGCGGTAGCGCGGCGGCACGAAGGCCTGCACCGCGCGCGGGGCGCGCGGCCGGAACCGCGGCGTCAGCAGCACGACCAGGCCGACCAGGCAGAGCCCGGCGAGCGTCAGCACCACCGTGCGGCCGGTGTTGGTGACCGAGAAGGCCACCGTGCCGAAGGCGATCAGCGCCGCCCAGAAGTACATGATCAGCACGGCCCGGCTGTGCGAGTGCCCGACCTGGAGCAGCCGGTGGTGCAGGTGGCGCTTGTCCGCGGCGAACGGCGACTGGCCCGCCCAGGTGCGGCGGACGACGGCGAGCAGCAGGTCGGCCAGCGGCAGCGCGATGACGGTCAGCGGCAGCAGCAGCGGGATGTAGATCGGCACGAGGGCGTGGACCGTGGCGGTCTGCGACCCGGTCTCGTTGTTGATCAGGTCCGGGTCGACCCGGCCGGTGATCGAGATCGCGGCGACGGCCAGCATCAGGCCCAGCATCATCGAGCCGGAGTCGCCCATGAAGATCCGCGCGGGGTGCATGTTGTGCGCCAGGAAGCCCAGGCACATGCCGATCAGCAGCACGCTGAACAGCACGGCGGGGGCGGCGTCGGTGATCGCGTAGCCGTACCAGAGCCGGTAGGAGTACAGGAAGAACGCCATCGCGGCGATGCAGACCATGCCGCCGGCCAGGCCGTCCAGGCCGTCGATGAAGTTCACCGCGTTGACCATGACGACGACCAGCGTCACCGAGATGACCATGCCCTGGGTGGGACTGACGGCGACCGCGCCGACACCGGGCACCGGCAGGGTGATCACCGTGACCCCCTGCCAGACCATCACACCGGCGGCGATCATCTGGCCGCCGAGCTTGACCAGCGCGTCCACGCCCCACTTGTCGTCGAGCACGCCGAGCAGCCACATGATCCCGGCGCCGGAGAGCAGCGCGCGGATGTCGGTGCCCTGGGTGAACACCTTGCTCAGGTTGTCGAGTTGGGAGGCGACCAGGATGCCCGCGCACAGACCGCCGAACATCGCGATGCCGCCGAGCCGCGGGGTGGGCTCGCGGTGCACGTCCCGGGCCCGGACCGGCGGCATGGCGCCGGCCGCGATCGCGAACTTCCGGACCGGGCCGGTCAGCAGGTAGGTGACGGCCGCGGTGGTGAACAGGACCAGCAGATACTCACGCACCACTGGCCTCCTGCGTCACTGTCCTGCGGGAAGGTACCCAAGGTACTCCCGCGCCTGTCCGGGGTTCGAGGTGCGTCGCCACGGCACACACCTTATTGAGTCGGACGCCGGGGACGCGCATCGCGGTTCGCCCTACCGGGTAGGAGAACCGGATACGCCGCCGCACTCGTTCACCCGCGGTCCGCGAAGGACAGGGCCAGTTCCCGCACCCGCGCGCCGACCGCCGCGACCTCGTCCCCGGCGAGCAGCCGGCCGATCAGCCCGGCGATCTCCGCGAGCTCCCGCTCCCCCATCCCCTGCGTGGTCACCGTGCCGGTGCCGAGCCGGATCCCGGAGGCCTCGGAGGGCGGCGCGGGGTCGTACGGCAGGGCGCTCTTGCCGAGCAGCAGCCCGGCCGCCGCGCAGCGCCGCTCCGCCTCGGCCCCGGTGACGCCGAGCGGGCGCACGTCGGCCGTCACGAGGTGGGTGTCGGTCCCACCGGTCAACGGGCGCATACCGGCCTGCGCGAGCCCCTCGGCGAGTACGCGCGCCCCGGCGACCGCCCGCCGCGCGTACTCCCGGTAGGCGGGCGTCGCGGCCTCCGCGAGCGCCACGGCCTTGCCGGCCACCTCGTTCATCGCCGCACCGCCCTGGCTGAACGGGAACACCGCCCGGTCGATCCGCTCGGCCAGCTCCGCGGTGGACAGCAGCAGGCCGCCGCGCGGGCCGCGCAGCAGCTTGTGGGTGGCCGCCACCGTGACGTCCGCGTACGGCACCGGGGAGGGCGCCGCACCGGCCGCGATCAGGCCGGTGGTCTGCGCGGCGGAGGCGATGAGGTACGCGTCCACCTCGTCGGCGATCTCCCGGAACCCGGCCCAGTCCGGGTGTCTGGGGTGGGAGATCGAGCCCGCCACGATGGCCTTCGGCCGCACCCGGCGGGCGAGTTCGCGCACCTGGTCGAGGTCGATCAGCCCGTCGTCCTCGCGCACGCCGTAGCCGGTGAAGGTGAACCACCGGCCGGAGAAGTTCGCCCGCGAGCCGCAGCTGAGGTGCCCGCCGTGCTCCAGCGACATCGCCAGGACGCCGTCGCCGGGCCGCAGCAGCGCCGCGTACGCCGCCAGCATCGCCGAAGTCGCCGAGCGGGGCTGGACGTTGGCGTGGGGCGCGGCGAACAGCTCGCGCGCCCGGTCGATCGCGAGGAGCTCCGCGGCGTCCGCGAGGGCGCAGCCGGTGTGGTGGCGGCGTCCGGGGTACCCCTCGGCGTACTTGTCGATCAGCGGGCCGCCCAGGGCCGCCAGGACGGCCGGTGAGGTCAGGTTCTCCCCCGCCAGCAGCTGGACCGTCTCGGCCCGCCGCTCGGCCTCCGCGGCCAGCAGGTCGGCCAGCTGGGGATCGGCCCGGTGCAGCGCCTCGGACGCCCAGGGGCGCCCCGTCGTCGTGGTGGTGCCGGACACGGCGTCGGTGACGGTCATGGCGGTGCTCCCGGGCGCTACGGGGGTCGGTCCCTCCAGCGTAGGACCGGGCCCCCCGGGCGGCTCGCCGACGCGGGCCGGGTGCACCCGGGCGGGCGCGCGCGGGGCCCTGCGGGACGCGGGCGCTCAGGGGTGCGCGGGCACTCCGGTGAGCGCGGTGACCACCGGGTCGACCGCGTGGAATATCTCCTCGCCGCAGTTGCGGAACATGCCGATCGGCGCCCCGTACGGGTCGTCCACCTCGTCGGACTCCGGAGTGGCGGCCAGCAGCCAGCCGCGCAGCGCGGCGGCGGCCCGGACCAGCGCGCGGGCACGCTCGGTGACGTCCGCGCCGCGGCGCGGGTCCGGCAGGGTGCCCGGGTCTATCGTCCGCACCAGCCGGGTGAACTCCTTCAGCGTGAAGGTCCGCAGCCCCGCCTCGTGGCCCATCGAGATGACCTGGGCGCGGTGGTCCAGGGTCGCGGTGAGCACCAGGTCGGCCTCGACCACGTGCTCGTCCAGCAGCTCCCGGCCGGTGAAGCCGCCGCTGTCGGCGCCGTACTCGTCGAGCACGGTCGCGGCGTGGTCCTCCATCGGCGCGCCCACGTGGCCCCAGGTGCCGGCGCTCTCCACCAGGATCCGCCCGGCCACTCGGGGGCTGAGCCGGGTGTCGAGCTCACGCCGGGTCAGCCGCTCGGCGATCGGCGAACGGCAGATGTTGCCGGTGCAGACGTACAGGATCCGGAAGTGGTCCAGCGGCCTGGGTCCCACGCTCAGGTACGGCGCTATGCCCGGACCGGCGTGGAGCGAGGCGGTGGGTGTCAACTTCCGGCCTCCAGGTCGGGAACGACCTCCCTCAGCTGCTCGACGCTGATCGCGCCCGCCCGCAGCAGGACCGGGACCTTGCCCGTGACGTCGACGATGGACGAGGCGGTCGCGTGGTCGGCCTGGCCGCCGTCCAGGTAGACCGAGATGGCGTCGCCGAGCTGCGCCTGCGCCTCGTCGCAGGTGGCCGGGGACGGGCCGCCGGTCTTGTTGGCGCTGGAGACGGCCAGCGGTCCGGTGGCGTTCAGCAGCTCGATGGCGACCGGGTGCAGCGGCATCCGGACGGCGACGGTGCCGCGGGTCTCGCCGAGGTCCCAGCGCAGCGAGGGCTGGTGCTTGGCGACCAGGGTGAGGCCACCGGGCCAGAAGGCGTCGACGAGCTCCCAGGCCTGCTCGGAGAAGTCGGTGACCAGGCCGTGCAGGGTGGTCGGGGAGCCGACCAGGACGGGCGAGGGCATGTTGCGGCCCCGGCCCTTGGCGGCCAGCAGGGCGGCCACGGCCTCCGGCGAGAACGCGTCGGCGCCGACGCCGTACAGGGTGTCGGTGGGCAGCACGACGAGTTCGCCGCGGCGGATCGCGGAGGCGGCCTCCCGCAGACCGGTGGTGCGGTCCCCGGCATCGGCACAGTCGTAGCGGCGGCTCATCGGTGCGGTCCCCTTCCGGAGTGGCTCATGACGTTCACGGCGCGGCGCTGCGCGCGGCGGGTCACGACGACGCCCTTCGGGCTGTCGTGCTGTGCTCGCCGATTCACAACGACACCCTTCGGGCGGTCGTACTGTGCTCGATCGTTCACAACGACACCCTTCGGGCGGTTGTGAAGCGCGGCCGGTTGTTCAGGTCGCGGTGGTCGGCGGTGTCCGTCCAGCCGCGTTCCTCGTTGAAGATCCACGGCACCTGGCCGCCCTGCTGGTCGGCGTGCTCGATCACCACCGCGCCGCCCGGGCGCAGCAGCCGGGCGGCCACCCGCTCGATGCCGCGGATGGTGTCCAGGCCGTCCTCGCCCGAGAACAGCGACATCTGCGGGTCGTGGTCGCGGGCCTCGGGGGCGACGTACTCCCACTCGGTGAGCGGGATGTACGGCGGGTTGGAGATGACCAGGTCGAAGCGGCCGTCCCAGGAGCGGTCGTCGGCGAAGGCCTTGGTGGCGTCGCCGGCGTGCAGGGTGATGCGGGCCCGGTCCGGGCTGGCGTCGATGTTGCGCCGGGTGTACTCCAGCGCGCCCTCGTCGAGCTCGAAGGCGTGCACGGTCGAGCGCGGCAGCTCCTGGGCGAGCGCGAGCGCGATGGCGCCCGAGCCGGAGCACAGGTCGACGACCAGCGGCTCGGCGACGTCCATGTCGCGGACGGCGTCTATGGCCCACTCGACGACGCTCTCGGTCTCCGGCCGGGGCACGAACACCCCGGGGCCGACCTCCAGCTCCAGGTAGCGGAAGAACGCCCGCCCGGTGATGTGCTGGAGCGGCTCGCGCGCCTCGCGGCGGGAGACGGCCTCCCAGTAGCGGGCGTCGAAGTCGGCGTCCTTCACCGTGTGCAGCTGGCTGCGCTTGACGTTGTGGACGTAGGCGGCGAGTTCCTCCGCGTCGAAGCGCGGCGAGGGCACGCCGGCCGCGGCCAACCGCTGGGTGGCCTGAGCCACCTCGGCGAGCAGCAGGTTCATCCGTACGACCTCTTGTTTCTGCGCTCCGGCTGCGGGGTTGTCCGGCGCTGGCGCGCCGGTCTCAGTTCTGTTGGGCCGCGGCGAGCTTGGCCGCCGCGTCCGCGTCGACGCAGGACTGGATCACCGCGGTCAGCTCGCCGTCCAGGACCTGGTCCAGGTTGTACGACTTGAAGCCCGTGCGGTGGTCCGAGATGCGGTTCTCGGGGTAGTTGTACGTGCGGATCCGCTCGGAGCGGTCCACCGTGCGGACCTGGCTGCGGCGCGCGTCCGAGGCCTCCCGCTCGGCCTCCTCCTGCGCGGCGGCGAGCAGGCGCGAACGCAGGATGCGCATCGCCTGCTCCTTGTTCTGCAGCTGGCTCTTCTCGTTCTGGCAGGACGCCACGATACCGGTCGGCAGGTGGGTGATCCGGACCGCGGAGTCGGTGGTGTTGACCGACTGGCCGCCGGGGCCGGACGAGCGGTAGACGTCGATCCGCAGGTCGTTGGCGAAGATCTCGACCTCGACCTCCTCCGCCTCGGGGGTGACCAGCACGCCCGCCGCGGAGGTGTGGATGCGGCCCTGCGACTCGGTGGCCGGCACGCGCTGCACGCGGTGCACGCCGCCCTCGTACTTCAGCCGGGCCCAGACGCCCTGGCCGGGCTCGGCGTTGCCCTTGGTCTTGACCGCGACCGAGACGTCCTTGTAGCCGCCGAGGTCCGACTCGTTGGAGTCGATGATCTCGGTCTTCCAGCCGGTCCGCTCGGCGAAGCGCAGGTACATCCGGAGCAGGTCGCCGGCGAACAGCGCGGACTCCTCGCCGCCCTCGCCCGCCTTGATCTCCAGGATGACGTCCTTGTCGTCGCTCGGGTCGCGCGGGACGAGCAGCAGCCGCAGCTCCTCCGTGAGCTCCTCGCGGCGCGCCTCGGAGTCCTTCACCTCGGCGATGAACTCCGGGTCCTCGGCGGCGAGTTCACGCGCCGCCTCGATGTCCTCGCCGGCCTGCCGCCACTCCCGGTAGACCCGGGTGATCGGGGTCAGCTCGGCGTACCGCTTGGCCAGCTTGCGGGCGTTGGCCTGGTCGGCGTGGACGGACGGGTCGGCCAGCCTCTTCTCGAGGTCGGCGTGCTCGACGAGGAGCTCTTCGACTGCCTCGAACATGGGGGTGGCCTTCTTCCCGGGGATCGGATGGGGTGGTGGGACGCGAACGGCGCCGGTCCCCAGCGCCCCCGGAACGAGTACGGGGGCACCGGGAACCGGCGCCGAGGGAGCGCTAGGCCTTCGCGCTGTGCTGCTTGCCGAAGCGGGCCTCGAAGCGGGCCACGCGGCCACCGGTGTCGAGGATCTTCTGCTTGCCGGTGTAGAACGGGTGGCACTGCGAGCAGACCTCGGCGCGGATCTCGCCGCTGGTCTCGGTCGAGCGGGTCGTGAACTCGGCGCCGCAGGTGCAGGTCACACGGGTGACCACGTACTCGGGGTGAACGTTGGACTTCAAGGGGTTCTCCTAGGTATCGGGAGGGCACCGGGTCGGCGGCTGGAATGCCGCACGTGAACCGGGACCGACGGTCCAGTCTGCCAGGACGGGCCGCATCTTCCCAAACCGGGTCGTGTCCCGGGTTATTCCGGACGCCCTCAGCGCCGCGCCGCGGCCGCCGGGGAGGCCGTCGGAGCCGCCTGGGCGGGGTTCTCGGGCTGGGCCGCGACGACCGCCTGCGGGATCGGCTGGTCGGCCTTGAGCGCCGCCCAGACCTGGTTCGCCTGGGGCTGCTGCTCGACCACCCGGTTGGGGTCGCTGGGGGCGGCGACCACCGGCAGGGTCACCATGCTCAGCTGGTCCGGGCCGATGCCCTTGAGCTCCTGGGCGAGGCCCACCAGCGCGTTCACCGACCCGAGCGCCGAGTCGGTGGTGATGCTCTTCGTGACGGTGTCGCCGATCGACCACAGCTTGACCGGGTCGGTGAGCAGGCCCGCCCCGCCGGTCTGCCGGAGCAGCGACTTCACCATCTGCTTCTGCAGCTCGATCCGGCCGAGGTCGCTGCCGTCGCCGACGCCGTGCCGGGTGCGGACGAAGGCGAGCGCCTGCCGGCCGTCGAGGTGGTGCTCGCCGGCCGGGAGGTCGAGCCCGCTGTCCTTGTCGTGGATGGCCACCGTGGTGGTCACGGTGGCCCCGCCTATCGCGTCCACGACCCGGGCGAACCCGGCGAAGTCGACCTGCACGTAGTGGTCCATCCGCAGCCCGGTCAGCTGCTCGGTGGTCTTGACCGCGCAGGCGGCGCCGCCGGCCTCGAAGGCGCTGTTGTACATGGCGCGCTTGAGGGCCGGCACGGGCTTGCCGCTCGCGTCGGTGCAGTCGGGGCGGTCGACGAGGGTGTCGCGCGGGATCGAGACGACCTCGGCGCGCGAGTGGTCCTGGCTGACGTGCACGACCATCGCGGTGTCGGAGCGCGCGGTGTCACCGGTGTCCCCGCCCGCCAGGCCGCCGTTCGCGCCGGCCCGCGAGTCGGAGCCCAGCACGAGGATGTTGAACGAGCCGTCGGTGGCGGCCGGCGGCCGGGCGTCGCCCAGCCGGGCGTTGATGTCGACGCTCTTGATGTTGCCGTCGAGCGTGAAGTAGGCCCACGCGGCGGCCCCGGCGCCGAGGACGGCGATCGCGGCGGACGCGCAGGCGACCACCCGCAGGACTCTGCGGCGGTTGCTCGGGACGCTCTTGTGCTCGGCCATACGCTCCAGGGTAAATCGGACAAGAGCCACCAATGTGGTCGAGATGTACCGACTCTGGAACAACCGGCCCGGATCCTGGGCCGGAGCCGGGCCCGGGAACGCCGGAACCCCGGACCGCTCGCGCGATCCGGGGTTCCGTGACGGCCGAGCCGTGCGACTGCGGTCAGTCGCCGGACCCGGGGGTCGTCTTGGCGATCTGCATCAGGAACTCGGCGTTGCTCTTGGTCTGCTTCATCTTGTCCAGCAGGAGCTCGATCGCCTGCTGCGAGTCGAGCGCGTGCAGCACCCGGCGCAGCTTCCAGACGATGGCCAACTCCTCGCTGCCGAGCAGGATCTCCTCCTTGCGGGTGCTGGAGGCGTCCACGTCGACGGCCGGGAAGATGCGCTTGTCCGAGAGCTTGCGGTCGAGCTTGAGCTCCATGTTGCCGGTGCCCTTGAACTCCTCGAAGATCACCTCGTCCATGCGCGAGCCGGTCTCGACCAGCGCGGTGGCCAGGATGGTCAGCGAGCCGCCGTTCTCGATGTTGCGCGCGGCACCGAAGAACTTCTTCGGCGGGTACAGCGCGGTCGAGTCGACACCACCGGACAGGATGCGGCCGGAGGCCGGCGCCGCCAGGTTGTAGGCGCGGCCGAGGCGGGTGATCGAGTCCAGCAGGATCACCACGTCGTGGCCGAGCTCCACCAGTCGCTTGGCGCGCTCGATCGCGAGCTCGGCGACGGTGGTGTGGTCCTCCGCCGGGCGGTCGAAGGTCGAGGAGATGACCTCGCCCTTCACCGACCGCTGCATGTCGGTGACCTCTTCCGGACGCTCGTCGACCAGGACGACCATCAGGTGGCACTCGGGGTTGTTGTGGGTGATCGCGTTGGCGACCGCCTGCAGCACCATCGTCTTGCCGGTCTTCGGCGGCGCGACGATCAGACCGCGCTGGCCCTTGCCGATCGGCGACACGAGGTCGATGATCCGGGTGGTCAGCACGCCCGGGTCGGTCTCCAGGCGCAGCCGCTCCTGCGGGTACAGCGGGGTGAGCTTGTTGAACTCGGGACGGCCGCGGCCGCTCTCCGGGTCCATGCCGTTGACGGAGTCCAGGCGCACCATGGCGTTGAACTTCTCGCGGCGCTCGCCCTCGCGCGGCTGGCGCACGGCGCCGGTGATGGCGTCGCCCTTGCGCAGGCCGTTCTTGCGGACCTGCGCCAGCGAGACGTAGACGTCGTTCTGGCCCGGCAGGTAGCCGGAGGTGCGCACGAACGCGTAGTTGTCGAGGATGTCCAGGATGCCCGCGACCGGGATCAGGACGTCGTCCTCGCCGATCTGCGGCTCGGGGGCGCCGGTCTCGAAGCCCTCGCGGCGGCTGCCGCGGCCACGGCGGTCGCGGTAGCGGCCGCGGCGGGCCCCGCCGCCCGCCCCCGACCCCTCCGCGGCGTATCCCCCCCGCGGCGCCCGCGCGGGGGGGGGGGGTGAGCCCGCGGGCGCGGCCCCCCCCCCCCCCCGGGTCCGGAGCCGCCGCCGGGGAGCGGTCCTGGTC
>NZ_JBHWGD010000006.1:112939-156248 GCF_042733235.1 Kitasatospora sp. NPDC059722 | reverse complement strand
GGTGGCGGGGGGGCGGGGGCGGGGGGGCGGGGGGGGCGCGCGGGGGGCGGGGGGCGGGGGGGCGCGCCCCCCCCCGGCCGCCCGCCCCCCCCCCCCCCCCCCCGGCCGCGACGGCCGTCGCCGAACTCGTCGTCGTCGTAGCCGCCCTGCTGCGCCTGCGGCTGCTGCTGGGTCTGCTGCTGGCCGCCCTGGCGGGCCTGGCCGTCGCCCTGGGCGCCCTGCTGCTGGCCGCCGCCCTGCTGGCCCTGGCGGTCGGCGCGCTCACGGCGGTTGCGGCGGTCGCGGCGCGACTCGCGGCTCTCGCCGTCCTGGCCGGCCTGGACCTCGCCGCCCTCCTGGCGGTCGGTGCGCTCGCCGGCGTCGCGGCGGTCGCGGCGCTCGCGGCGGTCGCGGCGGGACTCGGTGCGGCCCTCCTCGCGGCCCTCGAAGGCGCGGGTCTCGGCCGGGCGGGCCTCGGCCTGCTTCGGCTCGGCCACGACGACGGCGGCCGGCTCGGCGGCGGCGGTCTCGGCGACCGGGGCGCCGGCGGCCGAGGTGGCGCGGCGGCGGGTGCGCTCGGCGCGGGCGGGCGCGGCGGTCTCGGCGGCGGCCTGGACCGGGATCTCGATCTGGGCCTGCGGCTCGTCGGCCGGGGCGGCGGCGGCCGCGGCGGCCTTGGTGCGGCGGGCCGGCTTCTCGGCCGGGGCCTCGGCGTCCGCCTTGGTGGCGGTGCGCTTGGCGGCCGGGGCGCCACCACCGGCGGCGAGCAGCGGGTCGCCGCCGCTCTTCTCCTTGATGGTCTCGATCAGCTGGCTCTTGCGCATGCGTCCGGTACCGGTGATGCCCAGGTCCGCGGCGAGCTTCTGCAGCTCGGCCAGGACCATCCCGTCCAGGCCCGCGGCGGCCGAACGGCGGCGCCGGGCCGGGGCAGCGGGGGCGGCGGCGTCCGACGCGTCGGCGTCCGGGCGCGCGCCCATCAGATCGGTGGTGTCGCTCACTAAGGGTCCTTCCCTGGAGCGGACGTCGGCCTGTCTGGCTCGGCGACCGGTTGTGCTGTCCTGACCAACGCTCGACTGCGTCGGTCCGAGGCGGGGATCCCTCGAATGGCGGAAGCCCGTCGAGGGAGAGCTGCGAGGTGCGGTGCACGAAGCACGGTGGTGCGAGTGGCGCGGTGGGCCGGCCGTGTGCCGACCTCCCCGAAGGGCGTACCCCCACGCTGCCTGCGAATCCCGGGCCCCCGTCGCGTGACGGTGGCCCGCGCTCCGCCCGTCCTGGCCTCAAGGTGGGAGGCCGCGGGTGGGAGTCAGGTGCCGTCACGGCTTCGGGATGCGGCCGCAAGTCGCGCAGGCAGGCTGCGTACGCGCTGCGGTGGGCTCCCGGAGAATCGTCGCCCCGAATATCGCCGGGACTCCGCGGCAGCGGAGTGCTGGGATCGGGACGCGGCGCACCGAGCCCCGGAGGGCACCTGGTGCAGCAATGAGGTTAACACTACCGACCCCCTCACACATTCCCCAGCCTTGCGCTTGCCAATCGTGTCCGGACGGCCCGGCTGCGGGCGTGCCGCCGCCGGGCCCGGGCGGACCGCCCGGACGTGCTGCTCAGGCGTCCAGCGGGAGCACCGTGGCGCCGGTGCGGTCGAGCTCCAGGCGGTGCGCGGCGAACGCCGGGTCGCCGCCGTGGCCGTGGTGCCCGGCGAAGGAGAGCACCTTGTCGGCGCCCGCCTCGTCGGTGAGCGCGAGGACGGTCGGGCCGGCCCCGGAGATGACGGCGGGGATGCCCTCCGCGCGCAGGGCGCCCACCAGCCCGGCGCTCTCGGGCATCGCGGAGGCGCGGTAGTCCTGGTGCAGCCGGTCCTCGGTGGCGGCGAGCAGCAGCTCGGGGCGCCGGGTCAGCGCCTCGACCATCAGCGCGGCGCGGCCCGCGTTCACCGCGGCGTCGCCGAGCGGGACGGTCTTGGGCAGCAGGCCGCGGGCGGTCTTGGTGAGCACCTCGGTGGCGGGCACGAAGACGACCGGCACGACCCGCTCGGACGGCTCCAGGACGACCGCCTTGGCCGACTCCTCGTCGGTCCAGGCGACGGTGAAGTTGCCGCGCAGGCAGGCCGCGACGTTGTCGGGGTGGCCCTCCAGCTCGGAGGCGAGGTCCAGCAGCGCGTCGTCGTCCAGCGCGGACGGGCCGCCGATGGTGACGGCGCGGGCGGCCACGAGGCCGGCGCAGATGGCCGCCGACGAGGAGCCGAGGCCCCGGCCGTGCGGTATCCGGTTGGCGCAGACCACTTCGAGGCCGCGCGGCTGGCCGCCGAGGCGGTCGAAGGCGGCGCGCATCGAGCGGACGACGAGGTGGCGCTCGTCGCGGGCCAGCGAGTCGGAGCCCTCGCCGGCGATGTCGACGGACAGGCCGGAGTCGGCGACCCGGACGACGACGTCGTCGTACAGGCCCAGCGCGAGTCCGAAGGCGTCGAAGCCCGGACCGAGGTTGGCGCTGGTCGCGGGGACCCGGACCCGGACGGCGGCGGCACGGAACGCGGGACCGGCCATGCGGTGGACTCTCCTGGGGAATTCGGCGGCGCGGAGCGCCTCGGTGCGGGGGTGGGGAGGCGGGCCGCGGGCCCCGTACCGGGGCGGGCGGTCACAGTCGTCGGTGCGGCCCGCGAGGGGGACGGACCCGGGGCATGTGCCACACGGCCGGACCCAGAGTATCGAAGAGAGGTTCCCCAGTGGTACACCCCGTGGGCCTTCGATCTGGTGTGTTGCCGCTTCTGGCCGGAATGCGCACCCCACCCGGTCAAAGGGCGGGGCGGAATCGGTTCGGAATGCGCAGCGGAATTGACACAAAAGTGTCAGTCGAGAACTTTGACGGGCCGACCCCCGAAAGGGTCGGCCCGTCGCGGTCCGGTGGGGCATCAGGCCTTTTGCCCGATGGGCCCGGTGGGCCCGTTCTGGTGGGTCAGTCGAGCAGGCCCAGGCGCCGGGCCGCCGCCTCCGGGTCGATCGGGACGATCTGCGGCTGCGGCGCACCGGCCACCGCCCAGTCCGGGTCCTTGAGGCCGTTGCCGGTCACGGTGCAGACGATCCGCTGGCCCGGGTCGACCAGGCCGGCCTCCGCCTTGGCCAGCAGACCGGCCACCGAGGCGGCCGAGGCGGGCTCCACGAAGACGCCCTCCTGCGAGGCCAACAGCCGGTAGGCGGACAGGATCTGACGGTCCGTCACCTTGTCGATGAGGCCGCCCGACTCGTCCCGCGCGGCGAGCGCGAAGTCCCACGAGGCCGGGTTGCCGATCCGGATCGCGGTGGCGATGGTCTGCGGCTTGAGCACCGGCGCGCCGTCCACGATCGGGGCCGAGCCGGAGGCCTGGAAGCCCCACATCCGCGGGGTGCGGGAGGCCAGGCCGTCGGTGGCGTATTCGCGGTAACCCTTCCAGTACGCGGTGATGTTGCCCGCGTTGCCGACCGGGAGGACGTGGATGTCCGGGGCGTCGCCGAGCATGTCGACGATCTCGAAGGCGGCCGTCTTCTGGCCCTCGATGCGCACCGGGTTCACCGAGTTCACCAGCGCCACCGGGTACTTCTCGGACAGTTCGCGCGCGAGCGTCAGGCAGTCGTCGAAGTTCCCGTCCACCTGGAGGATCCTGGCGCCGTGCACCAACGCCTGGCCCATCTTGCCCAGTGCGATCTTGCCCTGCGGGACGAGCACCGCCGACACCATCCCGGCCCGCACCGCGTACGCGGCGGCGGAGGCCGAGGTGTTGCCGGTGGAGGCGCAGATGACGGCCTGCGCGCCCTCCTCCTTGGCCTTGGAGATGGCCATCGTCATCCCGCGGTCCTTGAAGGAGCCGGTCGGGTTGGCGCCCTCGACCTTCAGGTAGACCTCGCAGCCCGTGCGCTCGGACAGCACCTGGGCGGGGACCAGCGGCGTGCCGCCTTCGAGCAGGGTGACCACCGGAGTGGCCGCGGTGACCGGCAGGCGGTCGCGGTACTCCTCGATCAGGCCGCGCCACTGGTGGGTGTGCGCGCCTCGGACGACGTTCTCGGCAACGGCGTTCATGGCTAGTTCCTTACTCCCCTTCGACCCGCATGATGCTGGCCACGTCCCGCACGCTGTCCAGCGCGCGGAGCTTGTCGACCGTCGCCGACAGGGCGGCGTCGGTGGCACGGTGGGTGACCACGACGAGCGAGGCGTCGCCGTCACGGCCCTGCTGGCGCACGGTGTCGATGGAGACGCCGTGCTCGGCGAACACGGAGGCCACCTGGGCGAGCACACCGGCGCGGTCGTCCACGTCCAGGCTGACGTGGTAGCGGGTGACGACCTCGTCCATCGGCTTGGCCGGCAGCTGCGTGTACACCGAGTCACCGGGGCCGGTGGCCTCGTTGAGCTTGTTGCGGCACACCGCGACCAGGTCGCCGAGCACCGCCGAGGCGGTCGGCGAGCCGCCGGCGCCCGGGCCGTAGAACATCAGCCGCCCGGCCGCCTCGGCCTCGACGAACACCGCGTTGTACGCCTCGCGGACGGAGGCCAGCGGGTGCGACAGCGGGATCATCGCCGGGTGCACGCGCGCGGTGACGGACTCGCCGTCGGCGGCCCGCTCGCAGATCGCGAGCAGCTTGACGACGCAGCCCATCGCCTTGGCCGAGGCGATGTCGGCCGCGGTCACCTCGGTGATGCCCTCGCGGTAGACGTCCGCCGCGGTCACCTTGGTGTGGAAGGCGATCCCGGCCAGGATCGCGGCCTTCGCGGCGGCGTCGAAGCCCTCGACGTCGGCGGTCGGGTCCGCCTCGGCGTAGCCGAGCGCGGTGGCCTCCTCCAGCGCCTCCGAGTAGCCGGCGCCGGTGGTGTCCATCTTGTCGAGGATGAAGTTGGTGGTGCCGTTGACGATGCCGAGCACCCGGTTCACCTTGTCGCCGGCGAGGGACTCGCGCAGCGGGCGCAGCAGCGGGATCGCCCCCGCCACCGCGGCCTCGTAGTACAGGTCCACCCCGGCCGCCGCGGCGGCCGCGTGCAGCTCGGCACCGTCCTGGGCGAGCAGCGCCTTGTTGGCGCTGACCACCGAGGCGCCCTGCTTGAACGCCGACAGGATGTGGTGTTTGGACGGCTCGATGCCGCCCACGACCTCGATCACCACGTCGATGTCGCCGCGGTTGATCAGGGCCTCGGCGTCGGTGGTCAGCAGGTGCGCGGGCACGCCGGGGCGGTCCCGGCCGGCCCGGCGGACCGCGATGCCGGCGAGCTCGACCGGGGCACCGATGCGCGCGGCGAGGTCGTCGGCCGTCGTCGTCATGATGCGCGCCACCTCGGAGCCCACCACACCACAGCCCAGCAACGCCACCTTCAGCGGGCGCGTACGCATCATCCGACTCCGCTCTGCATTCATCGTGCTTCGGTAATTCCGGCGGTTTTCTCGGGCCGCCGGGAACTTCGGTCCGTACCAGTCTCGGGGACTTTCCGCACGGATCTACGGTCGTTCCATGATCTGAGACAAGAATTTCGTCATCCGATATCCAGACGCAGGAGATCCTCCTCCGTCTCGCGCCGGACGATCACCCGCGCCGCACCGTCCTTGACCGCCACCACGGGGGGCTTCAGGGCGTGGTTGTAGTTGCTCGCCATCGAGCGGCAGTACGCGCCGGTGGCGGGCACCGCGAGCAGGTCGCCCGGGACGAGGTCGGCCGGCAGGAAGGCGTCCCGCACGACGATGTCGCCGGACTCGCAGTGCTTGCCGACCACCCGGACCAGCATCGGCTCGGCGTCGCTGGTGCGCGACACGAGCGCCACCGAGTACTCGGCGTCGTACAGCGCGGTGCGGATGTTGTCGGACATGCCGCCGTCCACGCTGACGTAGGTGCGCAGGCCCTCCAGCGGCTTGACGGTGCCGACCTCGTACAGCGTGAACGCGGTCGGGCCGACGATCGCCCGGCCCGGCTCCACGCTCAGCCGCGGCACGTCCAGCTCGGCCGCCCGGCACTCGCGGCGGACGATGTCGGCCAGCGCGGCGGCGATCTCGGCCGGCTCGCGGGGGTCGTCGTCGCTGGTGTAGGCGATGCCGAGGCCGCCGCCCAGGTCGATCTCGGGCAGCTGGACGCCGTGCTCGTCGCGGACCTGCCCGAGCAGGCCGACCACCCGGCGGGCGGCCACCTCGAAACCGGCCATGTCGAAGATCTGCGAGCCGATGTGCGAGTGGATGCCGCGCAGCTCCAGGCTCGTCGGGTGGCCGAGCACCCGGCGCACCGCCTCGGCGGCCGCTCCCCCGGTCAGCGACAGGCCGAACTTCTGGTCCTCGTGCGCCGTCGCGATGAACTCGTGGGTGTGCGCCTCGACGCCGACGGTGACCCGGATCAGCACCGGCTGGCGGACGCCGTGCCGGGCGGCGATCGCGGCCAGCCGCTCGATCTCCTCGTAGGAGTCGACGACGACGTGGCCGACGCCCGCCTTCACGGCGTGCTCCAGCTCGTCCACCGACTTGTTGTTGCCGTGCAGCGCGATCCGCTCGGCCGGCATCCCGGCGGCCAGCGCCACGACCAGCTCGCCGACGCTGCACACGTCGAGGTTCAGGCCCTCCTCGTGCAGCCAGCGCACGACCGCCTTGGAGAGGAACGCCTTGCCGGCGTAGTAGACGTCCGCGTCGGCGCCGAAGGCGTCGCGCCAGGCGCGCGCCCGGGTGCGGAAGTCCTCTTCGTCCATGACGTAGGCCGGGGTGCCGAACTCGGCCGCCAGCGTCTTGACGTCGATCCCGGCGACGGTGGCCACGCCCTCGGCGTCGCGGGCCACGGTGCGCGACCAGACCTTGGGGTCGAGCGCGTTCAGGTCGGCCGGCGGGGCCTGGTAGTGGCCCTCGGGCAGCACGTCCCCGTGCCGGGGGCCTGCGGGGTGTGCGGAACGACTCATGTGTCTTTCCCAGTCCTTCGAGACCTATGGCGAGGGGCGGCGACGGTCCCCGTTGACCGTCAGCCGCCCCCGCTGTGCGCTTGGGGGTGGTTCCTACATCCGCTCGGGCGCCGTCACGCCCAGGAGCGTGAGCCCGTTGGCGAGCACCGTACGCGTCGCCTCGACCAGCCAGAGGCGGGCCCGGTGCGTGTCGTTGAGCTCCTCGTCGCCCTTGGGCAGGAACATGCAGTTCTCGTACAGGCGGTGGTACTTGCTCGCGAGCTTCTCCAGGTACACGGCGACCCGGTGCGGCTCGCGCAGCTCGCCGGCCGTGGCCAGCACGCGCGGGAACTCTGCGAGGTGGCCGAGGACGTCGGACTCCCACTCGGTGGCGAGCAGCTCGGGTTTGAACTGCTCGGCCGGGCCCTTGTCCACGCCCAGCTCGGCGGCCTTGCGGGCCACGCCGCACATCCGGGTGTGGGCGTACTGGACGTAGAAAACCGGGTTCTCGTTGGTCTGGCTCGTCAGGAGGTTGATGTCGAGCGTGATCGTCGAGTCGGTGGAGGAGCGCGCCAGCGTGTAGCGGGCGGCGTCCACGCCGATCCACTCGACGACGTCGTCGATCGTGATGATGTTGCCGGCCCGCTTGGACATGCGGACCTCTTCGCCGTCGCGAAGCATCTTCACGAACTGGCCGATCTTCACCTCGATGTTGTGGTTCATGTCGTCGCCCGCGCAGGCCGAGATGGCCTTGAGGCGGTTGACGTACCCGTGGTGGTCGGCGCCCAGCATGTAGAGCGCGACGTCGGTGCCGCGGTCGCGCTTGGACAGGTAGTAGGCGGCGTCGGCGGCGAAGTAGGTGGTGTCGCCGTCGGCCTTGATCAGGACGCGGTCCTTGTCGTCGCCGAAGTCGGTGGTGCGCAGGAAGACCGCGCCGTCCTGGTCGAAGACGTGGCCCTGCTCGCGCAGCCGGGTGATGGCCTTCTCGACGGCGCCGGAGTCGTGCAGCGACTTCTCCGAGAACCAGACGTCGAAGTGGGTGCCGAACTCGTCCATCGAGCGCTTGATCTCGGCGACCATGAGCTTGAGGCCCTCGGTGCGGAAGACCTGCAGCTGCTCGGCCTCGGGCAGGTCGAGCAGGCCCGGGACGGCGCCGGTGATCGCCTTGGCGATGTCGACGATGTACTCGCCGACGTACCCGCCCTCGGGCACCTCCCGGCCGTTCGCGGCGGCCTGCAGCGAGGCGGCGAACTTGGTGATCTGCACGCCGGCGTCGTTGAGGTAGTACTCGGTGGTGACGTCGGCGCCGGAGGCCCGCAGGACGCGGGCGAGCGAGTCGCCGACGGCCGCCCAGCGGACGCCGCCGATGTGGATCGGGCCGGTCGGGTTGGCGGAGACGAACTCCAGGTTGATCTTCAGGCCCTTGAGGGCCTCGTTGCGCCCGTAGGCCTCGCCGGCCTCGACGACGGTGCGGGCGAGCGCACCGGCGGTGGCGGTGTCCAGGGTGATGTTCAGGAAGCCCGGACCGGCGATGTCGACCTTGGTGACGCCGGTGATCCCTCGCAGGCGGTCGGCCAGCGCCTCGGCGACGGCTCGCGGCGGCTTGCCGGCCGCCTTGGCGAGCTGGAGGGCCACGTTGGTCGCGTAGTCGCCGTGGTCCCTGTTCTTGGGCCGCTCGACCGTCACGTGCTCGGGCACGGCGACGGCCAGCTCGCCCGCCTCGACGGCGGCGCTCACTGCGGCCTGGATTGCCTGGGAAAGCTCTGCGGGGGTCACGACGCCAAGCGTAGGCGAGACGGGGTGCCCGCCCGCCACTCGGTTTGCCGGTTGAGACGCCCGTGCGGCGCCCCGGCGGCGGTGTCAGCCTCGATCGGTGCGCTCTGTTCGCTCAGGGCGAAACCCGCCGGGCCGCCCGCCCAGGGTCATCAGGCGGCGCACCAGTGCCACCAGGTCCGCCGGGTCGAAGGGCTTGCCGAGGTAGCCGTCCACCCCCACCGCCTCCCCCAGATCCAGGTCCGCCGGGGTGCAGGCGCTCACGATCGCGATCGGCAGCCCGCTGGTGCCGGGCGCCGCGCGCAGCCGGGCCGCCGTCCGCAGGCCGTCCAGACGCGGCATCACCACGTCCAGCGTCACCACGTCCGGCCGCACCCGGCGGACCACCTCCAGGCACTCGGCACCGTCGGCGGCGGTCACCACCTCGAAACCCTCGAGTTCGAGGTTGACCCTGATCAGCTGGCGGATCACCTCGCTGTCGTCCACCACGAGGACCCGCCCGGACTCTCCCGACACCTCACCGAGGGTATCGGCGGGGCCGCCGCCCCGTCCGGCCTTTCCCGACTTCCGCCCGGCGGGCGCCCGGCCGGCCCGGTGCGAAACCCGTGCACGGACCACGGCCGGAGCCTGGTAGTGTTCTCCACGTCGGAGCGCAGGCCCCGACGGCAAGAGCAGGCCCCCGTAGCTCAGGGGATAGAGCACCGCCCTCCGGAGGCGGGTGCGTAGGTTCGAATCCTACCGGGGGCACTTGCAACCGAGGCCCAGATCAGTGGAGTTGTTCCACGGATCTGGGCCTTCGTCGTTTTCCGGACCACGCCGGCGGAGACGCCGCCCGGCCGCGGGGTGGGCGGCCGGGCGGCGGGCTTCAGGAGGCGGAGGCGGCGGCCTCGGCCTGGGAGTAGAGCGTCGCGATCGTGTGGTCGAAGTAGGCGCTGTAGGACACGTCGTCGGTGTCCCCGCCCTGCTGGTAGCCGCCGATGGCGCCGACGACGTCCCCGGTCGCGGTGTCGATCCACGGGCCGCCGCTGGTGCCGGCCGGGTAGCTCGGGCAGTCGATGACGCGCTGGTAGGTGCTCTGCTTGTCGCTGGCGTTGGTGCACAGGCTCGGGGACTCGGAGTCGGCCGGGTAGCCGTAGAGGCGGACGGTCGCGCCGAACGACTCGTCGGTGCCCAGGCGGTTGGCGCCGACCACGTCCTCGACCTTGCGGCCGTTGCTGGGGGCCGTCTCCAGGATCGCGAAGTCCTCGTCCACGTCGCCCTTCTGGGACCAGTCGGTGGTGGTGTGGATCGCGGTCACCTGCCACGTGCCGTACGGGGCCGTGCCGTTGCGGTAGCCCGGCACGAACACCACGCCGTCGGTGCTGGTGAGGCAGTGCGCGGCGGTGAGCAGGAGGTTGCCGGTGGCGCTGTGCACCACGCTGGCGGTGCAGAAGTGGTTGCCGGCCGCGACGGAGCCGCTGAACAGCGCGCCGACGGTGGACGATTCGGAGGTCGCCGGGGCGGCCGCGGTGGTGCCGAGGTTCACCGTGCGGGTGCCGGGGGCCTTGGTGACGGTGGCGGTGGCCGTCGGAGTAGGAGTAGGCGTGGGTGTGGGTGTGGGCGTCGGGGTGTCGGCGGTCGGCGTCGGGGTGCTCGACGGCGTGGGCTCGGCGAGCGGTGACGTCGACGCGGGGGCCGCGGGGGTCGTGGGAGCCGCGGTGGCCGAGGGCGACGCGGGTGCCGTCGCCGCCGGGGAGGTGCGGGTGGGACTGCTCGCGGCCGTCGCCTCGGACGGGCTCAGCGAGTGCATGCCGGTCACGACGGCGGCCACCGTGAGCGCCGAGAGCGCGGTGAACAGGGTCGGAGCCAGGAATCTGCGTCGCGGGGTCGTGCGGCGGCTGTGCTGGCCCATGCGAGTCTCTCCTGCCCGGGAGGCGGCGTTGTCCGGTCACTGACTATGACGCCTCCGGCTGGAAAAGTTGTTACCCGAGACTTGAAGCTCCATGAGAAAAGCCGTCACCCGGCGGCAGTTGACTCCGGCCCGTCCGCACCGACGAAGGCTTCCGGGCAGCACGGCGGCGCCTCCCCGGTCCCTGGACGGTGACCAGGGGTCGAGGAGGCGCCGGAGGTTGACTGCGAGACCTTGCGGAAACTTTCAGGTGGCGCGCTGGCGCTCCGCCGGGGCGGTCGCACCCGCCTTGGCACTGGGCTGCCCGTCCACGGCGGCAACGGCCTCGGCGGCGTCGGCGCCACCCGGGACGCCCGTGGCCTCGCCGGGGGCCGGGCGGTGGTCGATCATCAGGAACGCGATCACCGCCGCCAGCAGCAGCACGCCCATCGCCACCCAGGTCGCGATGACGTAGCCGTGCACCGCGCCCTGCGCCTGGACCAGCGGCGTCCGCACGAGCCGGGTGGACAGGTACGTCGCCGTGGCACTGGCCGCGACCGTGTTCAGCAGCGCCGTACCGAACGAACCGCCCACCTGCTGGGCCGAGTTGATGGTGGCCGAGGCGGCGCCGGCCTCGTTCGGGGCGACCCCGAGGGTGGCCAGGCTCATCGACGGCATGAACACCAGGCCCATGCCGAAGCCGAGCAGCAGCACCGCCGGGAGCACCATGGCGGCCCACGGACTGTCCACCTTCATCTGGGTCAGCCAGGCCATGCCGGCCGCCGCGAGCAGCAGCCCCGGGCCGATCAGCAGCCGGGACGGCACCCGCGTCATCAGCCGGGCCGCGATGCCGGTCGAGCTCAGCACGATCGCGCCCGTCATCGGCAGGAAGGAGACGCCCGTGACCACCGGCGAGAAGTGCTTGATGACCTGCAGGTAGTAGGTCAGGAACAGGAACAGGCCGAACATGCCGACCATCGCCAGCCCCACCGAGAGAGCGCCGCCGCCGCGGTTGCGGTCCGCGACGATGTGCATCGGCAGCAGCGCGTGCGCGGTGCGCCGCTCGACCAGGACGAACGCCGCGATCAGCGCCGCGCCGAGGACCAGCGAGCCGATCACCAGTGCGTCGCCCCAGCTGCGGGTGACGGCCTCGGAGGTGCCGAAGACGATGGCGAGCAGACCGGTGCAGCCGAGCACCGCGCCCGGCAGGTCCAGCCTGACCCGCCGCCCCTTGGCGATGTGGTCGCGGTCCAGGACGTAGAAGGCCGCGAAGGCGGTGGCGACGGCGATCGGGGTGTTGACGAACAGGCACCAGCGCCAGTTCAGGTACTCGGTCAGCAGGCCGCCGGCGATGAAGCCGATCGCGGCGCCGCTGCCGGCGATCGCGCCGAAGATCCCGAAGGCCGTACTGCGTTCCTTCGGGTTGGTGAACGTGGTCGAGAGCAGCCCCAGCGCGGACGGGGCGAGCAGGGCGCCGAACGCGCCCTGCAGGGCACGGGCGCCGAAGAGCATGGCCGGACCGGTCGCGCCGCCGCCGACGGCGGAGGCGAGCGCGAAGCCCAGCAGGCCGATGGTGAAGACGCGCTTGCGGCCGAAGAGGTCGCCCAGCCGTCCGCCGAGCAGCAGCAGTCCGCCGAAGGCGAGCGTGTAGGCGGTGATCACCCACTGCCGGTCGGCGTCCGAGATCCCGAGGTCCCGCTGAGCCGAGGGCAGCGCGATGTTCACGATGGTGATGTCGAGGACGATCATGAGCTGGGCGATGGCGATGACCGCCAATGCCCACCAGCGGCGGCTGTCCGCGGCGTCATGACCGGTGGCGGTTTGCGCAGACACTGGTCGAGCCTTCCGGAGTGCTTACGGAGAGGTCACGCAGTCGCCTTCCAGCCAAACGCGCATGCGGACGAATGGCAAGGAAAAACCTCACCAAATCGACCCATATCGGACCAATGGAATAAGAGGTGCGAGACGAAAGGACCAGGCCGTACGACCGGGGTCCTGCGACCGTCGGCCTACGTCCGCGCCCCGCCGTCCGGACCGTGCGTCCGGGCCCCGGCGGACCGGGGCCCGGACGGCCCGGCCGCTACAGCGCCGACAGCTCCTCGACCAGGTCGTCCAGGCCGAGCGAACCCTGCGACAGCGCCGCCATGTGCCAGGCCTTGAGGTCGAACTCCTCGCCGCGCGCCTCGTGCGCCGCCTTCGCCGCCGCGCGGCCGCGCAGCCAGGCGCGCTCGCCCAGCTTGTAGCCGATCGCCTGGCCCGGCATGCCCAGGTAGCGGACCAGCTCGCTGTCCAGGAAGTCCGCGGACAGGCCGCAGTAGCGGCCGAAGAACTCGCGGGCGGCCTCCGGGCTCACCGGCTCGCCCGGCCGGTACGGGGACTCGGCGGGGAAGTCGAAGCCGGCGTGCATGCCGATGTCGACGATGACCCGCAGCGCCCGCATCATCTGCGCGTTGAGGTAGCCCAGGCGGTGGCCCGGGTCGGTCAGGTAGCCGAGCTCGTCCATCAGGCGCTCGGCGTACAGCGCCCAGCCCTCCAGGTTGGCGCTCACGCCGCCGAGGCTGACCTGGTAGGTGGAGAGCCGGTCGGCGACGTAGTTCCACTGCGCGAGCTGCAGGTGGTGGCCGGGGACGCCCTCGTGGTACCAGGTCGACACCAGGTCCCACACCGGGAAGCGCTCGCGGCCGAGCAGCGGCAGCCAGGTCCGTCCGGGGCGGGTGAAGTCCAGCGAGGGGGCGGTGTAGTACGGCGCGGCGGCGCTGCCGGGCGGGGCGATCATCGACTCGACCCGGGTGACCGGCTCGGCCAGGTCGAAGTGGGTGCCCTGGAGGTCGCGGATCGCCTGGTCCATCAGGCCCTGGAGGTACTCACGGGCGGCCTCGGCGCCGGCGAGGCCCTCGCCGTCCGTCTCCAGCCACTTCATCGCCTCCATCGGGCCGGCGCCCGGGCGGACCTTCTCGGCCTCGCTCTCCATCTGGGCGAGCAGGTGGTGGAACTCGCCCCAGGCCCAGGCGTAGGCCTCGTCGAGGTCCAGGTCGGAGCCGGTCCAGAAGCGGACCCAGCGGCCGTAGCGCTCGCGGCCCGCGGTGTCCGGGGTGCCGGCGGCGGCCGGGCCGTAGACGTCGCGCAGCCAGTCGCGCAGTTCGGCCAGCGCGCCCGCGGCGGCGACGGCGTGCACCGACAGCTCCTCGCGCAGGGCCTCCGGCGCCTGCGCCACGAACTGCCCGAACCAGCCCCCCCGTCGCCCGCCACCGCCCTCGTCCGAGCCGCTTCGCGGCGCCTCTCCCGCCGGCACGTCGCCATCGGCCAGCCACTCGCCGAACTGCCCGACCACGGTGGCGACCTGGCGGGGGCCGGAGAGCAGACCGCGCTCGATGCCGCCCTCCAGCGTCTCCCGGTACTGCGCCAGCGCCACCGGCACCCGGGCCAGGCGGCGGCCGACGACCGCCCACTGCTCCTCGGTCTCGGTGGCCATCAGGGTGAAGACGTCACGCGTGTTGTGCACCGGCGAGCCCAGGTTGCGGACCGCCCGGTAGCCCTCCCCCGCGTCGTGGACGGCGAGTTCGGCGGTCAGCCGCTCGCGCAGCAGCCGGGCGCAGCGGCGCTCGGCCTCGTCCTCGGCAGTGCCGGCCCGCTCGGCCTCGGCCAGCCGGTCCAGGGTGCGGCGGGCGAGGTCGGCGACCGCCTCCGCGCCGGCCGGGGACAGGTCGGGGAGCCGGTCGTCCTCGGGGTTCAGCCCCAGGTAGACCGCGGTCAGCGGGTCGAGCTCGGCGAGGTCGCGGACGTAGCCGTCGGCGATGCGGCGCGGGGTGGGGCCGTCGGAGGTGATCAGTTCTTCAACCATTCGGACATCATTTCGCGGCACGGGCCGAATGCAACCCCCTTGCCCCCCGGTACGGGTGGCCCACGGGAGGGCGGCGACCGGCCGCGCGCCGCGACAACCGTTCGGAAGGCACCCGCAAACAGCCGTTCGAGAACATCGGCGCCCGACAGGATCCGATCGTCCCGACGCCCATTACGCTGACGGCCATGAGCGCCATGGATGCCCGCCCCGCCACCGCATCCGGCCCGGCGGACCCCCCGGCCGACCCCGGACCGCGGCCGCGCCGCACCGGCTACCGGCGGCTGCCGGTCCAGCAGCGGCGCGAGCAGCTCATCGCGGTGGCCCTGGAGCTGTTCGCCACCCGGGCGCCCGAGGAGGTCGGCCTGGACGACGTCGCCGAGGCCGCCGGGGCCTCCCGGCCGCTCGTCTACCGCTACTTCGCGGGCGGCAAGCAGCAGCTCTACGAGGCCGCGCTGCGCACCGCCGCCGACGAGCTGACCAGCCGCTTCGCCGTCCCGCTCACCGGCACGCCGTCCGAGCAGCTGTCGGCCGTCCTGGACGGCTACTTCGCGTTCGTCGCCGAGCACGACGCCGGTTACTCGGCGCTGCTGCGCGGCGGTTCGGTGGTGGAGACGGCCCGCACCTCGGCGATCGTCGACGACGTCCGGCGGGCGGCGCTGCGGCGCACGCTGCGGCACCTGGGCGTCCGGGAGGCGGGTCCGCGGCTCACGCTGCTGGTGCGGTCGTGGATCGCGGTGGTCGAGGGGGCCTCGCTCAGCTGGCTGGACGAGGGGCGCGCGCTGCCGGTGGCCGAGCTGCGCGACTGGCTGGTCGACCAGTTCACGGCGATGGCGGCGGCGACGGCGCTGCACGATCCGCAGACGGCGCAGGTGCTGGCCGCGCTGCTCGCGCTGGAGGGGCCGGACGCGCCGCGGGCGGAGCGGCTGCGGGCGGTGCTGGCGGCCCGGCGGTAGGGGCGCGGGCCGCGGTGGAACGGTGGGGCCGAGGTGGCCTCCCGACCCCCGTGCCTGGGGTCGGGCGGCGGGTGCTCAGGCCTTGCCGAGCACCTGGCGCTGGCGGCCGAGGCCGTCGATCTCGATCTCGACGACGTCGCCCGGGGCCAGGAACGCCGCGCCCGGGTGGCCCAGGGTGACGCCCGCCGGGGTGCCGGTGACGATCACGTCGCCGGGCTCCAGGGCCATGAACTGGCTGACGTAGCGGACGAGTTCGAGCACCGGGAAGATCATGTGCGCGGTGCTGCCGTCCTGCCGGAGCTCGCCGTTGACCCAGAGCCGCAGCGGCAGCCGCTGAGGGTCGGCCACCTCGTCGGCGGTGACCAGCCACGGGCCCAGCGGGGTGAACGTCTGCGCCGACTTGCCCTTGGCCCACTGGCCGCCGCGCTCCAGCTGGAAGGCGCGCTCGGTGACGTCGTTGGCGATCGTGTAGCCCGCGATCACCCGCGCCGCCTCGGCGTGGCCGGCCAGGTAGCTCGCCGGGCGCCCGATCACGATGGCCAGCTCGGCCTCGTAGTCGGTCTTGTCGCCGCCGCGCGGCACCAGGACCTCGTCGTAGGGGCCGACCACGGTCGAGCTCGGCTTGAGGAAGATCACCGGCTCGTCCGGGATCGCGGCCCCGGCCTCGGCCGCGTGGTCGCGGTAGTTGAGCCCGATCCCGACCACCTTGCCCGGCCGCGCCACCGGGGCGCCGACGCGCTGCCCGGCGAGGTCGACCTCGGGCAGCAGGCCCGCCGCCACGTCCCGGGCGAGCGCGGCCGCGTCCAGTCCGGCCAGGAAGGACCCGTCGATGTCCCGGGTCCGGCCGGAGAGGTCGTAACCGGTGCCGTCCTGACCCAGCACGACCGGACGCTCGGCGCCCGGGGGTCCGACACGGAGGAGCTTCATCGATCCGTCACCACCATTTCGTCGCAGGTCACCGGGCCGGCCGCACACCGGTCCCGAGTCTGGCAACGAGGTATATCAACGGCGCCGCGGGCGATCCAGACCGTCCCGGTGAGCGAATTCCTATCAATTCCTACAGCCCGGGGAAGGCCCGAATCGGCGTCCCGCACGGTTGACACCCTTCACCCCCGTCGGTGCCTCAGCCGTTCCGCGGGCCGCCGGCGAGCAGGCCGTCGAGGGTCAGGGCCCGGGGCTCGCCCGGGCCCTCGGCGGGGAGCTCGCGCTCCCAGCGGCCGAGGTCGCGCAGCACGTCGGCCCGGGCCTCCGGGGCGGCGGCGAGGGCCGGGACGAGCTCGCGCAGCAGCGCGACGGCGGCGCCCCTGCTGCCGTCGCGGGCGAGGAAGACCGCCAGGTCGTGGCAGGTGCGCAGGGTACGGAGGTCGGCCGGGCCGCAGATCCGGGCGAGGTCGCGGATGATCCCGGGCAGCATCGCCACGGCCTCCCCGGGCGCGCCGCCCGCGCCGAGCCGCCAGGCCTGGTCGGCGCGCCGGCGCAGCTGTTCGGGGCTGGGGCCGGGATCGCCGTGGCCGGGCGCGCCGGGGCGGACCTCGCGCAGCCTGCGGTGCACCTCGGCGGCGTCGGCGGGCCGGTCGGCGGGGTCCTTGGCGAGGAGCTGGGCGATGAGGTCGCCGAGCGCCGGGTCGGCGGTGCGGACCCTCGCCGGGACCTCCTCCAGGTGCTTGTACATGTATTCGGCGGCCGAGGACGCCTGGAACGGCCGCCGGCCGGTGCACAGCTGGTACAGCATGACGCCCAGCGCGTAGAGGTCGGCCCGGCTGTCCGCGCCGGCACCGGACCAGACCTCGGGGGCCAGGTAGGGCACGGTGCCGACGATGTTGCCGGTGGAGGTGAGCACGGCGCTCTGGGTGAGCAGGCGGGCGATGCCGAAGTCGAGCACCTTGGCCTTGCCGGTGTCCTCCGCGATCATGACGTTCTCGGGCTTGATGTCCCGGTGGACGATGCCCTCGCGGTGCGCGGCGTCCAGCGCCCGGCACACGTGGCGCGCCCAGCGCAGGGCGTCGGCCTGGTCGGGTACGCCGTCCTTGAGGACGTCGGCGAGCGAGCGGCCGCGGACGTACTCCATGACGAGGTAGTGGGTCTCGCCCGACCCCGACCCCGAGCCGCCCCCGGCCGGCACCCGGCCGTAGTCGTGCACCGTCACGATGTGCGGGCCGGCGAGCCCGCCGGCCGTCCGGGCCTCGCGGATGAACCGGCTGACGGCCTCCCGGTCGGTGGCGTGCTCCTCCAGCAGCACCTTCACCGCGACCTTGCGGCCCATCCGCGCGTCGGTGGCCAGCCAGACCGAGCCGAAGCCGCCCCGGCCGAGCAGCGACTCCAGCCGGTAGCGGCCGTCGAGCACGTCCCCCGCCTGCATGTCTCCCCCCAAGTCCATTTCCTCCGCCCGGCGTTCGCCGCCGGGCGGACCACCATAGCGGCGGGGGAAGACGAACGGGTGAACGGATCAGGACGCGGTCTTCGGCAGCCCGGGCGGGTTGATCTCGGAGCTCTGCACGGCCTCGTTGGCGAGGCCCCAGCGCTTGAGCACCTGCGCGTAGGTGCCGTTCCTGATCGTCTCCTCGATCGCCGCGTTGAGCGCCTTGACCAGCCCGTTGTCCTTCCTGGTGGTCGCCGCGATCTTGCCGAGGACGTCGGCGCCGCCGCCCGAGTAGGTGCCGACGACCTCGGTCTCGCCGCTCTGCTTGGCGTGGAAGGACAGGCTGGGGTTGGGGCCGACGTAGGCGTCGATCCGGCCGGAGGAGAGCGCGAGGTAGAACTCGACGCCCTGGAAGTACTTGATGTCGATGGGCTTGAGGCTGTTGCGCACGTCCTCCTCGCTCCAGGCGATCAGCAGCTTCTCCTGGTTGGTGCCGGAGGAGACGCCGACCGTCCGGCCCGCGAGGTCCTTGGCACCCGTCACCTTCAGGCCGCTGCCCTTCTTGGCCTCGAAGCCGAGGATGTCGAGCCGGTAGGTGGCGAAGTCGTACTTCTCCTTGCGGGCCTCGGTGACGGTGATGTTGGACAGGCCGGCGTCGTACTTGCCGGCGTCCAGGCCGACGAAGATGTTCTCCCAGGACACCGGGTTGAACTCGACCTTGAGGCCGAGCACGTTGCCGATGAGCGAGGCGATGTCCGGCTCGACGCCGATGACGGTCTTGTCGTCGTCGGCGTAGAACTCCAGCGGCGGGGTGGTGCCGAGGTTGTCGGCGACGGTCAGCGTGCCGCGTCTGCGGATCTCCTCCGGGACGAGCGCCGCGATGGCGTCCACCTTGGGCGTGGTGACGCGCTTCTGGTCGGCCGTCAGGTTGACCGTCGTGCCGTCCGGCGCGGTGCTGCCCTTGGCCGGGGCGAGCTCCGCCTCGGCGCCCGCGGGGCCGCCGCACGCGGCCAGGCCGAGGAGGGAGACGGCGGCGACTGCGGCGACGAGGGCACGGCGGGGCAGGGACATGGCGGAACTCCTGTACGGGGAAGGGGATTTCTGAAGGGGTGCGGATTCAGAGGACCTTGGCGAGGAACGCCTTGGTGCGCTCCTGCCGGGGGCGGTCCAGGACCTCGGCCGGCGGGCCCTGCTCGACCACCACGCCGCCGTCCATGAAGACGACGGTGTCGGCGACCTCGCGGGCGAAGCCGATCTCGTGGGTGACGACGATCATCGTGGTGCCGCTGCGGGCGAGGTCCTTGATCACGTCGAGCACCTCGCCGACCAGCTCCGGGTCCAGCGCCGAGGTCGGCTCGTCGAACAGCAGCACCTTGGGCTCCAGGGCCAGCGCCCGGGCGATCGCCACCCGCTGCTGCTGCCCGCCGGAGAGCTGCCGCGGGTAGGCGTCCGCCTTGTCGGCCAGCCCGACCCGCTCCAGCAGCCGCAGCGCCGCCGCCCTGGCCTCGGCCTTCGGCCTGCGCAGCGCGCTGACCGGCGCCTCGACCAGGTTCTCCAGCACGGTGAGGTGCGGGAACAGGTTGAAGCCCTGGAACACGAAGCCGATGTGGGTGCGCTGGCGCAGCACCTCGCGCTCCCTGAGCTCGTGCAGCCGGTCGCCGGAGCGCCGGTAGCCGATCAGCTCGCCGTCGATGGCGACGAAGCCGCGGTCCAGCTTCTCCAGGTGGTTGATCGAGCGCAGCAGCGTGGACTTGCCGGAGCCGGAGGGGCCCAGCACGACGGTCACCGATCCGGCCGGGACGTCCAGGTCGACGCCGCGCAGGACGGCGAGCGGGCCGAAGCTCTTGTGCAGGCCGCGGACCTGCACCATGGGGGCCGCCTCGGTCTTCGTCAGGGTGGTCACGACTGTCCTTCCGGGCTGCGGGCCGCGCCGGGGCCCCGGAGGAACGTCCGGGCGCGCTGGAGCGGGGTGGGCGGCGGGGTGCGCTCGGCGCCGCGGGCGAAGTGGCGCTCGACGTAGTACTGGCCGACGGACAGGACGGTGGTGAGCAGGACGTACCAGACGGTGGCGACCATGAGCAGCGGCACCACCCGGCCGGTCCGCCCGTAGACCACCTGGGCCTGGTAGAAGAGCTCGCCGATGGCCATCACGTAGACCACCGAGGTGCCCTTGAGCAGCGAGATCACCTCGTTGGCGGCGGACGGCAGGATGCCGCGCATCGCCTGCGGCAGGACGATCCGCCAGGCCTGGCGGAGGCGTGGGATGCCGAGCGCGGCGGCGGCCTCGCGCTGGCCGGCGTCGACGGCGATGATGCCGCCGCGGATGATCTCGGCGGCGAACGCGGCCTGGTGCAGCCCGAGGCCGAGCACGGCGGCCCCGAGCGCGCTGAGCACGTTCATCGTCTCGAAGCCGCCGAAGGTCGGGCCGAACGGGATGCCGAGGCCGAACCGCTTGTAGAGGTAGGAGAGGTTGAACCAGAACACCAGCTGGACGATCAGCGGGATCGAGCGGAACGCCCACACGTACGCCCACGCGACGGTCCGCAGGATGCGGCTGTGCGACAGCCGCATCGCGGCCACGACGGCGCCCAGCAGGAAGCCCAGGACGGTGCCGTAGGCGGTGAGTTCGAGGGTGCGGCCGACTGCGCGGACGATCACGTCGGCGGTGAAGTAGAGCCGGAAGGTGCCCCAGTCCCAGCCCGGGTTGGTGGCCAGGCCGTGGACGAACTGGGCGAGGACCACGACCGCGGCCAGCCCGGTGGCCAGCCGCCAGGGGTGCCGGGCCGGGACGGTCCGCAGCCCGGCCAGTTCGTCGAGGTCGACGTGCCCGGGCCCGCGCGCGGTGCCGGCGGGTCTGCGGACGGCGGTGGTGTCGGTGACGGTCATGCGGGGACTCCTCCAACGGGCCCGGGGGCTCTTCCGACGGACCCGGGGGTCATGGGTGTTCGGGCGGGCTGATCAGGGACTCCGGGATCGCCGAGTCGGTGACGCCCCACTTGCGCAGGATCCGCTCGTACGTCCCGTCCTTGATCAGCTGGTTGACGGCCGCCCGGAACGCCGGGGTCAGCCGGGAGCCCTTCTTGAACGCGAAGCCGACGTCCAGCCGGTGGAACTCGCCGAGGAAGCGCGTCCCCGAGGCCTCCTGCGCGGCCTGGTAGCGCAGGCCGTTGATGGTGGACATCACGATGTCGATCCGGCCCTGCTGGAGGCCGGTGAGCACGGCGCCGCTGTCGCTGAACGCCTTGACCTCGTACGGCTTCTTCCCGGCCTCGGCGCACACGTTCTTCTTCGCGTTCAGCGTGGTCTCGAAGGTGGTGCCGGCGCCGGTGCCGATGGTCAGCCCGCACAGTTGGACGAGATCGGTGACGGGCTTGGCGCCCGCGTCGTCCTTGCGCACCGCGAAGCCCTGGCCGTCGTCGATGTAGGTGACGAAGTCGATGGTCTTCAGCCGGGCCGCGGTGACGCCGAAGTTGCCGGTGCCGACGTCGTACTTGCCGCTGTCGAGGGCGGGCAGGATCGTCTCGAACGCGGCCTCCTCGCGCTGCACGGTGAGGCCGAGCACCTTGGCGGCGGCGTCGGTGATGTCGATGTCGATCCCGGCCGGCTTCTTCGTGGCCTGGTCGGCGTAGAAGGCGCTCGGCGGGTAGCCGAAGGACGTGCCGAACCTCACCGTGCCGGCGGTGCGGACCTCCTCGGGCAGCAGGGCGGCCGCCGCGTCCGACGTGGCAATCCCGGAGACGACGTCCTGGCCCGCCGCGGCGGCCAGTCGGCTCGCACCGGGCGCGCCCGGGATCTTCGGGTCCGCGCCGCACGCGGCCACCGCCAGGACCGGCAGCAGGGCGGTCGTGGCCGCGAGCAGGCGGCGGACGGGAGTGGTTCTCACGGAAGGCCTTTCGTGCGGTCGTGCGCTAGTGGAAGAGGTGCTTCTCGAAGGGCAGCGGGCCGATCGCCACGGGATCGGCGGTGACGTCGAACAGCGGTGTGTAGCCGGCCGCCAGGTAGAGGCCCCTGGCCTCGGGCTGGAGCGGACCGGTCGTGAGGAAGATCCGGCGGTACCCGGCGGCGAGCGCGGCCCGCTCCAGCTCGGCCAGCACCCGGCGGGCCAGGCCGCGGCGGCGGTGCGCCGAGGCCGTCCACATCCGCTTGAGCTCGGCGGTGTGCTCGTCGTAGCGCTTGTACGCGCCGCCGGCCACCGGCCCGCCGTCCTCCAGCAGGAGGAGCAGCAGGCCGTGCGGCTCGGCGAACGCGTCCGCCGGGTAGCGGGTCATCTCGACCTGCCCCGCGGGGCCGTAGCGGCTGGTGTACTCGTGCGTCAGCTCGCGCAGCAGCGGCTCGACCAGGGGATCGTCGACCGTGACGCGCCGGATCTCCAAGGCACGGGCCGCCACCGCATGGGCTGGTTCGCTCACGCCTGCACCGCGATCAGCTGGTGCCGGTCGCGCTCGGCCTGCTTCGCCCGCGCCGCCGCCTTCGCGGCGTCCCGCTTGGCGACCTCCTCGCGGACCAGCGGGATGACGTACCGGCCGAAGTCGATCGCGTCGTCCAGCAGGTCGTAGCCGCGCGCGGAGAGGATGTCCACGCCGAGGTCGTAGTAGTCGAGCAGGGCCTGGGCAACCGTCTCCGGCGTGCCGACCAGGGCGTTGGAGTTGCCGGCCCCGCCGGTGGCCGCCGCGGTCGGGGTCCACAGCGCGCGGTCGTAGCGCTCGCCGGCCTCGGCGATCTCGACGAGGCGCTGGGAACCGGTGTTCTCCGGAGCATCGGCGCCGAGCGGCCGGCCGCGGCGCACCAGCTCCCCGCCGGCCCGGCGGGCCCTGATCGCGTCCACCGTCCGGTGCGCCTTCTCCCAGGCCAGCTCCTCGGTCGGCGCGACGATCGGCCGGAAGGCCACCTGGATCCGCGGCACGTCGGTGCGCCCGGCGGCGCGCGCCGCCTCCTTCACCCGCTCGATCTGCTCGGCGGTGCGGGCCAGCGGCTCGCCCCACAGGCAGTAGACGTCCGCCTCGGCGCCGCCGGCCGCGTAGGCGGCGTCCGAGGAGCCGCCGAAGGAGACGCCGGGGCGCGGCTGCTGGACGGGGAAGACGTCCGAGACGAAGTCGTTGAAGCGGTAGTGCTCGCCCTCGTGGTCGAAGGGCTCGCGGCTCGTCCAGGCCTTCTTGACGATGCCGATGTACTCGCGGGTGCGGTCGTAGCGGCGGTCCTTGGTGAGGAAGTCGCCCTCGCGCTGCTGCTCGTGGTCGTTGCCGCCGGTGATGAAGTGGACGGTGAGCCGGCCGCCGCTGATCTGGTCGAGCGTCGCGAAGGTCTTGGCGGCGAAGGTCGGGTAGGAGACGTTCGGCCGGTGGGCGAGCAGGATCTGCAGCCGGTCGAGCTTCGACGCGAGGAACGCGGCGGCCGCGGCCGGCTCGGGCGAACCGGCCCCGTACGCGAACAGGACGCGGTCCCAGCCGTGGTCCTCGTGGGCGCGGGCCAGCCGCAGGGTGTAGTCGCGGTCGAAGGCGGCGGTGGTGCGGGCGGTGGTCTCCGAACCGTCGCCGGTGGCGGCGATGCCGAGGAACTCGACGGGCATGGCGGAACCTTTCGAATGGGCGGATCCGGGCGTGCCGGAGGCGGCCGCGGCGGGGCGGCCGTGAGCACGGGTACGTGACGGGCGAGGGAACTGCCGGAGCGCAGTGGGTGAGGCCGGGGGGAGCGGCAGCGCACGGCTGTCGGGAAGGCCGTCAGGAAAGCCCTCGGTGAGGGAGGACGGCGGTCCGCTGCCGGGTCAGGCCGGACACGCCGCCGACCACACCCGACCGAAGTCGATGTGGTCGCGGGTGACCAGGAGCTGCTCGGCGTACATGGCCTCAAGTTGACCAGCGGCCCGAGCGGTACGTCAACCGCCCATCATTGCAGCGCTGTTGCAATCTCTCGACGTCCTCCCGCGACTCCTGGTCACCCTTGACAGCCCGCGCGCGCCGCGGCCTACGATCACGGCGGAGCGCAGAGCCGGCCGTGTTGAGGGACGCGGGCCGGCGTGACGGCCGTACGTGACGACACCCGTACCTCCCGCCTCCCGCCAGGAGCCTCCGCCATGGCCACTCCGCCGAACGTCCTCCCCTCCCCCGCACCGACCGCCCGCCCCGCACCGCCCCCGGACCCCGCCGCCGAGGCCCGGATCGTCGCCCGCCGGAGCCCCGGCCAGTGGATCGCCGCCGCGGTCGCCCTGCTGCTGTTCGTCATGGCGGTCGCGTCGGTCGTCCGCAACGACGCCTTCCAGTGGGGCGTCGTCGCCGAGTGGTTCACCGCGCGGTCCGTCCTCGACGGGCTCGGCCTGACCCTCTGGCTCACCGCCGTCACGCTCGGCCTCGGCTTCGTGCTCGGCACCCTGCTCGCCACCATGCGGCTGTCCGCCAACCCGGTGCTGCGCACGCTGAGCTGGGGCTACATCTGGCTCTTCCGCTCCACCCCGCCGCTGGTCCAGCTGCTGTTCTTCTTCAACATCGGCGCGCTCTACCCGACCCTCGGCCTCGGCATCCCGTTCGGCCCGGAGTTCGTCACCGTGAAGACGGTCAACCTGATCGGGCCCACCCTCACCGCCGTCATCGGCCTCACCCTGCTGGAGACCGCGTACGCGGCCGAGGTGATCCGCGGCGGCATCCTGTCCGTCGACCGCGGGCAGCTGGAGGCCGCGGCCGCGCTCGGTCTCGGCCGGTGGCGGGTGCTGCGCCGGATCGTCGTGCCGCAGGCGATGCGGGCGATCGTGCCCACCGCGGGGAACATGCTGATCGGCGCCCTCAAGGGCACCAGCATCGTCAGCGTGCTGGCCGTGTCCGACCTGCTGTACTCGGTCCAGCTGGTCTACCTGCAGTCGTACCAGGTCATCCCGATGCTGATGGTCGCGACCATCTGGTACCTGGTGATCACCACCGTCCTGTCCGTCGGCCAGTACTACGTCGAACGGCACTACGCCAGGGGCGCCACCCGGGACGGGCTGCCGCCCACCCCGCTCCAGCGCGCCCGGGCGGCCCTCCGGCGGGCGGTCGGGGCATGAGCGTTCTCGTCATCGTCGGGGCGGGCCCGCGCGGCACCGGGCTGCTGGAGCGGATCGCCGCCAACGCTCCCGAACTCCTGCCCGCCGACCGGCCGTTGCACGTGCACCTGGTCGACCCGCACCCGCCGGGCGCGGGCCGGATCTGGCGGCACGACCAGTCCCCGCTGCTGCGGATGAACTCGATGGCCGAGGACGTCACGATGTTCACCGACGAGCACTCCACCATCGAGGGCCCGGTCCGCCCCGGCCCCTCGCTCGCCGAATGGGCCCGCCGCCGGCACGGGTTCGCGCCCTACCGGGAGGTCGCGAACCCGGCCGTGCGGGCCGAGCTGCGCACCCTCGCCCCCACCGACTTCCCCACCCGCCGGGCCCAGAGCGCCTACCTGGACTGGGTGTTCCGCCGCGCCGTCGCCGACCTGCCGCCGCACGTCACCGTGACCGTCCACCGGGACACCGTCCGGCGGATCGACGGCCCCGCCGACGGCCCGCAGACCGTCCACCTCGGCGACCGCACGCTCACCGCCGACCACGTCGCCCTCACCCTCGGCCACCTCGACTCCACCCCGCACCCCCGCCACGACGCCGACGCCGACTTCGCCGCCCGGCACGGCCGCTTCCACCTCCCGCCCGTCTACACCGCCGACGCCGACCTCACGGGCCTCGCCCCCGGCGAGCACACCGTGCTGCGCGGCCTCGGCCTGGCCGCGGTCGACCTGATCACGCTCCTGACCGAAGGCCGCGGCGGACACTACGAATCCACCCCGGACGGGCTGCGCTACCACCCCTCCGGCCGCGAACCGGTACTCCACCTCGGCTCCCGGCGCGGCGTGCCCTACCACTCCAAGACCGGCTACCGCCTCCAAGGCCCGCCCGCCCCGCTCCCCCGCTACTTCGGCGCGGCCGCCGTCGACGCCGTCCTCGCCACCGGCGGACCGCTCGAACTGCGCCGCGACATCTGGCCGTTGATGGCCAAGGAGGTCGGCTTCGGCTACTACCACGAACTGTTCCACGCACACCCCGAACGCACCGCCCTGCCCTGGACCGGGTTCCTCGCCCGCTACGACCGGTACGGCTGGTACACCCCCGAACTCGCCGCCCTCGTCGCCGAAGCCGTCCCCGACCCCGCCGACCGGCTCGACTTCGAACGGCTCGACCGCCCGCTGGCCGGAACAGAACTGAGGTCCGCAGACGAACTCCAGGCCCACCTGCGCGCCTACATCACCGCCGACGCCGACCGCCGCGCCGACCCCGCCCACAGCGCCGACCTCGGCGCGTTCCTCGCCCTGCTCTCGCTGTTCGGCCAGCTCCCCCGGGTGATCGGCTCCGGGCTGCTGACCGCCCGGTCGATCGCGGAGGAGGTCGACGGGTGGTTCTTCGGCTACTTCAACCACCTCGCCTCCGGCCCGCCCGGCTTCCGACTGCGCCAGCTGCTCGCGCTCTCCGAGGCCGGCGTGGTCCGGTTCCTCGGCGCGGGCATCCGGATCACCCGGAACGAGGCCGACGGCACCTGGCGAGCCTCCGGGACCACCGTCCCCGGCCACTCCGTCACCGCGACGGCCCTCATCGAGGCCTACCTCCCGAAGCACACCATCGGCCGCACCGCGGACCCCGTCCTGCAAGACCTGCACCACACCCACCGGGTCGTCGAGGAGGTCCTGACCGACGAGGAGTACACCCACCACTCCGGCCTGATCGCGATCTCCCCACACGACAGCCGCCTCATCGACCCCGCCCTGAACGGCGCCCCACACCCGCGCCGCACCGCCATGGGCCCCCACACCACCCTCCGCGCCGCCTCGGCCTTCGCCCGCCCCCGCACCAACTCCCTGGGCTTCCGCCAGAACGACTCCACCGCCCGAACCCTGCTACAAACCATGGCCACCCACCCGACCCCGGCACTGGCCATCTGAAGCCCCCGTTCCGCAGCTCCCCCGCCCCCTCACCCCCCACCGCGCCGCAGCTACCCCACCCCCCTCAACCACCCCCCACCCCTCATCCCTCCCCAGCGAGAGGGTCGGGCTGCGGGAGGGGGTGGCGGAGGGGGTGGCCGCGGAGAGGGGCGTGACGGGTGATTTTCAGACTGCCAACGGCGAGAACACCCCACCCACAGAGTCGGCAGTCGGAAAATCATCCAGCCCCCGGAGCGGCCACCCCCGCAGCCACCCCCGGCGAACCCCACCCACCCGAAAGCCCACCCCGCACCCCAAGCCCCGCGCAGCGGCCCCCATAAGCCCGCTGTACCCTCCTTCTACAGATGTAGAAGACAGCACGAAAGGACCAGCCATGCGCAACAACACCGCAGTGGTGGTCGGGGGCGGAATCGGCGGCCTGGCCGCCGCGATCGGGCTCCGGCTGGTGGGATGGGACGTGACCGTCGTCGAGCGGGCCGCGACCCTCGACGACGCGGGCGCCGGCATCTCCCTGCACGCCAACGGCATGCGCGCACTCGCGACGCTCGGTGTCGCCGACGCCGTCGAGGCCGCGTCGCGGCGCCAGTACACCGGAGGTACGAGGACCCCCGACGGTCGCCGCCTCGCCCTGATGGACGGCGCCGCACTGGAGCGCGAACTGGGCACCCCCATCGTCGGCATCCCGCGGGCCGACCTGCACCGGATCCTCCGCGCCGCGATACCCACCAACGACCTCGTGATCGGCTCCGAGGTCACCGACGTCGCAACCGCCCCCGGTTCCCGGGTCCGGGTGACCTACGACGGAACCACGCTGGAGGCGGACCTCGTCGTGGCCGCCGACGGCATCAACAGCAAGCTGCGCCGCCGTCTGTTCCCGTCCCACCCCGGCCCGGTGTACGCGGGGTCGACGGTCCTGCGGGCCATCACGGACCGCCCGGTCGAGGGTCTGGCCGACGACTTCGCGCTGACCTGGGGCCACGGCGCCGAGTTCGGTCACATCGGGTTCCCGGACGGCCGGGCCGAGTGGCACGCCACGCTCAACGCCCCGGCCGGCCTGCGCTACCGGGACCCGCTCGACGAGATGCGCCGGAGGTTCGCCCGCTGGCACGACCCGATCCCGGCGCTGCTCGCGGCGACCCGCCCCGAGGACGTGCTGCACCACGACGTGAACGAGCTCGTCACACCCGTCCCGTCCTTCGCCGTCGGCCGGATCGCCCTGCTGGGCGACGCGGCCCACGCGATGACACCGCACCTGGGCCAGGGCGCGTGCCAGGCACTGGAAGACGCGGTAACCCTGGCCGCCGCCCTCGGCACCGCCACCGCCCTCGGCACCGCTACCGCCGAAGCCGCCATCACCACCGCACTCACCCGCTACGACGCCGCACGCCGCCCCCGCACCCTGACGGTGGCACGCGACGCCCGACGGGCAGGCAGGATGGGCCAGCAGCTCACCAACCCGGTCGCCGTCGGTCTGCGCAACGCGGCGATCCGGCTCACCCCGCCCGGCGCGATGGTCCGAACGGTGCTGAAGCACGCCGACTGGACCCCGCCCCGCATCACCCCCGCCTCACGCGCCGCGTAGTGCCTCCGGGGCAACCCGCCCCGCCCGGGCTTGACCGGGAAACTGATTAGCCGCCATATTAAACCCATGACGCAGCACCCCGACGCCGGCCACGGCGCCCCCACGCTGGACCAGGCACGCCGCCAGATCGCCCGCTACGGCCTCACGGCCGACCCGCAGGCGGTGCTGGTGGCGGCCAGGCTGATGGCAGCGGGCGCCAGGCTCGGGCAGGCGGGCGAGGTGCACTTCGGCCGGTTCGGACTGTCCACCGGCCGGTACCGGCTGCTGGCCGACCTGGAGGACCACGGCGGCGAGAAGTCGCCGTCCCAGCTCGCGGAGAGCCTCGGCGTCTCGCGGGCGACGGTGACCGGGCTGGTCGACGGACTGGAGCGGGAGGGCCTGGTGGCCCGGCGCCCGTCCATCGAGGACGGGCGGCGCAACGTGGTGATCCTCACCGCGCGGGGGGCGCAGCGACTGCGCGACCTGGCACCGGAGCACTACGCCCGGATGCAGGCCATGGTCGGCGGCCTCTCGGTCGAGGAACGGACGACGTTCCTCGACCTCCTGGCCCGCGTGGTCGAGGGCATCGACGCACTCACCACCGACTAACCACCCCCACTCCACTCCACCCCACCCCCACCCCCACCCCCACCCAACGCCCCAGCACCCAACGCCCGACACCCAAACACCTAAACACCCCAATACTTAGCCATCTAACCACCTCACGCCCAAATAATTAGCCACCTAATCAAGTGTCCTCCCCCACAGAACAGGAACCCCCATGAGCAAGAAGGCCCCAGGCGCACCCCCGAGGTTCGTCCTCCGGCGAGAAGTCCTGACCGCCTACGTCATGCCCGCCCTGATGGCCGGCCTCGGCGGCGCCGCGACGCACCAGCCCGAGCTGATGCTCGCCGCGGTCACCACGATCGCCGGCACATCGGCGGTCGTCGCGGCCCTCATCGGAGCCCGGCTGCGCCGCCGCCCGCCCCATGCGTGGGCAGCCCGCGCGCCGCGCGTCGCAGTCGCGATCGTCCTCGCCGTCACCGCAGCGGCCGTGGCCCTGGCCGTCGGCCTCGCCGGAGCGCACTGGCTGCCCCGGATTCCCGCACTGGCCGACCAGGCCTGGCCCGGCCGCCTCCCCGTCGACCTGCCGCTGTCCTCGGCGATCGCCGCGACCCTCATCACCATCCGCTGGCGCGCCTGCCGCCCGCACCCCGCCGCCCCGCAGCACCGCAACGACCCCGCACCCCACCCCGAGAGGCAGACCTCATGATCGTCGTCATGGGCGCAGCAGGCGCCACCGGCGGAGCCACCCTCCGCAGCCTCGCCGCCCTGGGCGCTCCGGCCCGAGCGCTCAGTCGCGATCCCGAGCGCCTCGCCGCCACCCTCGACCGCGACCTCGACGCGAGCACCCGCCCGCTCGTCGAACCGGTCTTCGCCGACGCGGCCGACCCGGAGTCGCTGCGCACCGCACTGAGGGGCGCCCACCAGCTGTTCCTCACGATGGCCAACGGCCCGCACCAGGTCGAGCACGAGCTGCGCACGATCGGGATCGCCGGGGAGTGCGGCGTGGAGCACGTCGTGAAGATCTCCGCCCCGGCCGCGGAGCCGCTGTCCCCCGTGGCCGTCTCGCGCGGACACCACCGGGTGGAGGAACACCTGCGCGCCTCCGGCATGGCGGCGACCGTCCTGCGGCCGTACGCGTTCATGCAGAAGCTCCTCCTCCTCGCGCCCGGCATCGCCGCGGCCGGGGTGGTGCACGGGGCGATGGAACGGGCGCGCTGCAACTACGTAGACGTGCGGGACATCGGGGACATCGCCGCGGACGTGCTCACCCGGCCGGAGCTGGCGGGCGGCACGTACGAGCTCACCGGTGGGCGGGCGTACAGCCATCCGGAGCTGGCCGAGTTGATCGGCGAGCTGCTGGGCCGGCCGGTCCGCTACGTCGACCTGTCCCCCGAGGAGCTGCGTGCCCACCTGGTGACGCGGGCCGGGATGCCGGAGTGGCTGGCGACCCACGTGGTGGAGATCCAGCGGCTCACGGTGCTCCGGAAGGAGGAGCCGGACCCGACGATCAGCTGCCTGACCGGGCGCGTCCCGCGCACCCTCCCAGCCTTCCTGGAGGAACACCTCCCCCTCTTCCGCTGAACCCTCCCCTCTACGCCCCGGCGGGCCCGGACAGCGGCCGGAAACCCCTGATCCGGCCGAAACGCCCGGGCCCGCCACCCGAACAGCGCAAGAACCCGTGTGGCATGCCTCACGACGCCGATTTTCACCTGACGTTCCGTCAAAACGACTGACGCTCCATCACATCCGAACCACGACCCATCAGTTAACAACTGATGAACAGTCAGATTCGGTCACCCATAGTCGAGTTGCACGCGCTACCCGCCAGTAGCGCCCCCGTCACCCACCGCACCCCCGGGCTACCATCGCTCGGTTGTCTACTCCAGCCCCGGAGTGGAACGGGGCGAGGACAAGGAGTCACGGGCTGCCATGACAGGTGAAGCGAACCATCCGGTCGAACCGAACCAGCCTGACCAGCAGGACGCCTCGGCCCGAGCCGTCTTCCCCGGCCGCCCGGCGCCGGCCGCGCGCACGCTCGTCGACGTCCTCGACGCCACCGTGCGCAGCCACCCGAACGAGCCCGCCCTCGACGACGGCCGCACGGTGCTCAGCTACCGCGCCCTGGCCGCCGAGGTCGAGCAACTGCGCCGCCGCCTGGCCGCCGCCGGGATCGGCCGCGGCGACCGGGTGGGCGTGCGCGTGCCGTCCGGCACCAACGACCTGTACGTGTCGATCCTGGCCGTGCTCGCGGCCGGCGCCGCCTACGTCCCGGTGGACGCCGAGGACCCGGACGAGCGCGCGCAGCTGGTGTTCGGCGAGGCCGCCGTCGCCGGTGTGCTGGGCGCCGAGCGGGTCCTCACGACAATCGCCGAACCGACAACCCCCGAACCGACGACCCCCGAACCGACAACCGCCGAACCGACAACCGTCAAAACGACGACCCCCGAACCGACGACCGCCGAGCGCGCGCCCGCGCCAGAGCACCGCGCGCCCGCGCCGGAGCACCGCACCACCCGCCCCACCCCGGCCGACGACGCCTGGATCATCTTCACGTCGGGCTCCACCGGCCGCCCCAAGGGCGTCGCCGTCACCCACCGCAACGCCGCCGCGTTCGTCGACGCCGAGGCCGCGCTCTTCCTGCAGGAGGAGCCGATCGGCCCGGGCGACCGCGTGATGGCGGGCCTGTCCGTCGCGTTCGACGCCTCCTGCGAGGAGATGTGGCTGGCCTGGCGGCACGGCGCGTGCCTGGTGCCGGTGCCGCGCTCGCAGGTGCGCAGCGGGGCCGACCTCGGCCCGTGGCTGGCGGACCAGGAGATCACCGTGGTCTCCACCGTGCCGACGCTGGCCGCGCTGTGGCCGGCCGAGGCGCTGAACGAGGTGCGGCTGCTGATCTTCGGCGGCGAGGCCTGCCCGCCCGAGCTGGTGCAGCGGCTGGTCACCGAGGGCCGCGAGGTGTGGAACACCTACGGCCCGACCGAGGCGACCGTGGTGGCCTGCGCCGCGCTGCTGACCGGCGACGGCCCGGTGCGGATCGGCCTGCCGCTGGACGGCTGGGACCTCGTCGTGGTCGACGAGGCCGGGCAGCCGGTCGCGCCCGGCGGCACCGGGCAGCTGGTGATCGGCGGCGCCGGTCTGGCTCGGTACCTGGACCCGGAGAAGGACGCCGAGAAGTACGCGCCGCTGCCCTCGATGGGCTGGGAGCGCGCCTACCGCAGCGGGGACCTGGTCCAGGCCGACCCGGCCGGGCTGCTGTTCCTCGGCCGCACCGACGAGCAGATCAAGCTCGGCGGGCGCCGGATCGAGCTCGGCGAGGTCGACGCGGCGCTCCAGGCGCTGCCGGGCGTCGCGGGCGCGGCCGCCGCCGTCCGCACCGCGCGCGGCGGCAACCAGCTGCTGGTCGGCTACCTGGTCCTCCACGGCGCCGACGACGCACCGGGGGACCCGAACACCCACGAGCCCTTCGACCGCGAGAAGGCCGTCGAGCGCCTGCGCGCCGAGCTGCCCGCCGCGCTCGTCCCGCTGCTCGCTCCGGTCGACACGCTGCCCACCCGGACGTCCGGGAAGGTCGACCGCAACGCCCTGCCCTGGCCGCTGCCCGACCTGGAGACCGGCGGCCCGACCGAGCAGCTGTACGGCACCGAGGCCTGGCTGGCCGAGCAGTGGTCCGAGATCCTCGGGGTCACGGTCGGCGGCCCGCGCGACGACTTCTTCGCGATCGGCGGCAGCAGCCTGGCCGCGGCCCGGCTCACGACGCTGTTGCGCACCCGCTACCCGAGCGCGGCCGTCCTCGACATCTACCAGAACCCGACGCTGCGCAAGCTGGCCCGGCACCTGGAGCGCTCCGCCGCCGACGGGGGCGAGGCCCGGACGATCAGCCCGGTGCCGACCAGGGCCAAGCTGTTGCAGCTGCTCCTGATGCTCCCGCTGTTCACCGTGGTGGGCCTGCGCTGGACGGTCGCCCTGCTGGCGGCCGGCAACCTCCTCAGCCACCTCGGCGACTACCCGTGGGCGCCCCCCCCCCCCCGGGGGGGGGGGGGGGCGGGGGCGGGGGGGGGGGCGCCCCCCCCGGGCCGGGGGGCGGGGGCGGCGGGCGGCGCCCGGCTGCTGCTGCGGGGCCTGCGTCCGGGCAGCTACCCACGCGGCGGCAGCACCCACCTGCGGCTGTGGGCCGCCGAGCGGCTGGCCGAGACGAGCGGCGCGACGGAGCTGTCCGGGGCCTGGCTGGTGCACTACGCCCGCGCGCTGGGCGCCAAGGTCGCGGCCGAGGTGGACCTGCACTCGCAGCCGCCGGTCACCGGCATGCTCAAGCTGGGCCGGGGCTGCGCGGTCGAGGCCGAGGTGGACCTGTGCGGCTACTGGCTGGACGGGGACCGGCTGGAGGTCGGCCAGGTCAAGGTCGGCTCGGGCGCCGTGGTCGGCACCCGGTCGACGCTGCTTCCGGGCGCCAGGATCGGCAAGCGCGCCCAGGTGGTGCCGGGCTCCAGCGTCACCGGCCAGGTCCCGACCGGCCAGCTCTGGGGCGGCGCGCCCGCCGTCAAGCTGGGCCGCGCGGAACGCGCGTGGCCGAAGGAGCGCCCGCTCCGCCGGGCCCGCTGGTCCGCGATGTACGGCGTCAGCGGCACGGCGCTGAGCCTGCTGCCGGTGCTGCCGGCGGCCGCCGCCCTCGCGCTGCTCTCCCTGTTCGTCCGCCCCGGCGACGACCTCGGCGCGGCCGTGCGCGGCGCCCTGCTCGGCCTGGTGCCCGCGACCCTGGCGTACGGCGCGGTGTACGCGGCGCAGCTGGTGGCCGCCGTCCGGCTGCTGAGCGTCGGCCTGGTCCCGGGCGTGCACGCCCTGCACGGCCGGGTCGGCTGGCAGGCGTGGACGGTCACCCAGCTGATGGACCGCGCCCGCGAGGTGCTGTTCCCGCTGTACGCGGGCCTGGTCACGCCGCTGTGGCTGCGGGCGCTCGGGATGCGGGTCGGCCGGGGCGCCGAGGTGTCCACGGTGCTGGCGCTGCCGAGCCTGACGACGGTCGGCGACGGGGCCTTCCTCGCGGACGACACCCTGATGGCGCCGTACGAGCTCGGCGGCGGCTGGCTGCGCCTGGGCGAGGCGAAGGTCGGCGAGCGGGCGTTCCTCGGCAACTCGGGGATGACGGCGCCCGGGCGGGCGGTGCCCAAGCGGGGCCTGGTCGGGGTGCTGTCGGCGACGCCGGAGAAGGCCAAGAAGGGCGGCTCGTACCTGGGCATGCCGCCGATGCGGCTGCCGCGCTCGGCGGACGAGTCGGACCAGAGCCTCACGTACGAGCCGCCGGCCCGGCTGCTGTGGGCGCGCGGGCTGGTCGAGCTGGCCCGGGTGGTGCCGGTGCTGGCCTCGGGCGCGCTCGGCGTGCTGACCGTCGCGGCGCTGTCCCGGCTGGCCGGCTCGTCGGCGCTGCTGGCCGCGGCGCTGTCGGGCCCGGTCCTGCTGGCGGCCGGCGCCGTGGCCTGCGCGGTCGCGGTGGTGGCCAAGTGGGTGCTGGTCGGCCGGTTCCGGGCGGTCGAGCACCCGTTGTGGAGCGGCTTCGTGTGGCGCAACGAGCTCGCCGACACCTTCGTCGAGGTGCTGGCCGTGCCGTGGCTGGTCGGCGCGGTGCCGGGCACGCCGCTGCTCAACCTGTGGCTGCGCGCGCTCGGCGCGCGGGTCGGACGCGGCGTGTGGTGCGAGAGCTACTGGCTGCCGGAGGCCGACCTGGTCACCCTCGGGGACGGGGTGAGCATCAACCGGGGCTGCGTCGTGCAGACCCACCTCTTCCACGACCGGATCATGCGGATGGATACTGTGGTCCTCCGCGAGGGCGCCACCCTGGGCCCGGGCGGGATCGTGCTGCCCGGCAGCACGGTGGGCGAGCGCAGCACGCTGGGCCCGGCCTCGCTGGTGATGCGGGCCGAGTCCGTCCCCGCCGACACGCGGTGGCTGGGCAACCCCATCGAGGCGTGGCAGCCCACGTCATGACCACCAGTCCCGGCCCGCAGGAAGCGCACCACGACCCCGTGAAGCCCAAGCACGTCCCGGCGGCCGCCGGAGCACCTGACCCGTACTTCCCGAACAGCGGCGACCACCGCTTCCGGGTGCACCGCTACGAGCTGGCGCTGGACTACCGGCCCGGACCCAACCGGCTCGGCGGCTCGGCCCGGCTGAGCGCGGTCGCGAACGCGGCGCTCGCCGAGTTCGCGCTGGACCTGGCCGAGTTCCGGATCGGGCGGGTGCTCGTGGACGGCAAGGCCGCCCGCTACACCCACCGCGGCGGCAAGCTGCGGGTCCGTCCGGCGAAGGCGCTGACGGCGGGCGCGGCGTTCACGGTCGAGGTGCACTACAGCGGCAACCCCCGGCCGGTGCGCAGCCCGTGGGGCGGCCTGGGCTGGGAGGAGCTGACGGAGGGCGCGCTGGTGGCCAGCCAGCCGGTCGGCGCGCCCTCGTGGTTCCCGTGCAACGACCGGCCGGCGGACAAGGCGACCTACCAGATAGCGGTCACCACGCCGTCGCCGTTCACGGTGGTGGCGAGCGGGCGGCTGCTGACCCGCACCACCCGGGCGTCCAGCACGACCTGGGTGTACGAGCAGAGCGCGCCGACCTCGTCGTACCTGGTGACGGTCTCGATCGGCCACTACCTGCCGGTGCCGCTCACCGAGCGCCCGGCGGTGCCGCAGACGGGGTACGTGCCCGAGCGGCTGGCGGCCTCGTTCGCCCGGGACTTCGGCCGCCAGCCCGCGATGATGGCGTACTTCACCGAGGTGTTCGGCCCGTACCCGTTCGGCGAGTACGCGGTGGTCGTCGCGGACGAGGAGCTGGACGTCCCGGTGGAGGCGCAGGGCGTCGCCACGTTCGGCACCAACCACCTCGGCGGCGGCTGGGAGCGGGAGCGGCTGGTCGCGCACGAGCTCGCGCACCAGTGGTTCGGCAACAGCGTCACGATCGCCGACTGGCGGCACATCTGGCTGAACGAGGGCTTCGCCAAGTACGCGGAGTGGCTCTGGTCCGAGCACGCGGGCGGCCCGGCGGCCGCCACCCACGCCGCCGCCGCGCACTCCCTGCTGGCGGGGCTCCCGCAGGACCTGCGGCTCGCCGACCCGAGCCGGAAGCTCATGTTCGACGACCGGCTCTACCAGCGCGGCGGCCTCGCCGTGCACGCGCTGCGGTGCGCGCTCGGCGACGTCGCCTTCTTCGGGATGCTGAAGGACTGGGCGAGCATCCACCGGCACGGCGTCGTGGCCACCGCCGACCTGGTCGGGCACGCCTCCCGCTACACCGAGGCGTCGCTCACGGACCTCTTCGACGCGTGGCTGCACCGGCCCGAACTCCCGCCGCTGCCGGGCGGCCCGGACGTCCCCCGGTGGCGGCAGGGCCTCCAGCGCTGGTACGGCCGCTCCGCGGACGACCGTTAATCACCGGAGACGCGCGCCGGACTGAACTACTGTCCGATCATGAGTACTCCGGAAGAGCACATGACGGACCTGCCCGAGGGGCTGCTGCCCACCACCCGCCGCGCCCTGTTCCACCGCACCGCCGTGGCCCAGGCCGAGGGCCGCACGCCCTCCCTGGTGGCCGCGGTGGTGCGCGACGGCCGCCCGGTCTGGAGCGGGGCCCGCAGCATGGTGGACGGGCACGCGCCGACCCCCGACGTCCAGTACCGGATCGGCTCGCTCACCAAGACCATGGTCGCCGTGCTGGTGCTGCGGCTGCGTGACGAGGGCCTGCTCGACCTCGCCGACCCGCTCGCCCGCCACCTGCCCGGCACCCCTGCCGACGACGCCACGATCGCCCAGTTGCTCGCGCACTCCGCCGGACTCGCCGCCGAGACGCCGGGCCCCTGGTGGGAGCGGACCGACGGCGCCCTGCGGCCCGCCCTCGGCGACCTGCTCGAAGCGCAGGAGCCCCTCAAGCACCCGGCCGGGCGCCGCCACCACTACTCCAACCCCGGCTACGCCCTGCTCGGCGCCCTGGTGGAGAAGCTGCGCGGCGAGCCCTGGTACGAGGTGCTGCGGCGCGAGGTGCTGGCCCCGCTCGGCATGGACCGCACCACGCTCCTGCCCGAGCAGCCGCACGCCGGCGGCTTCGCCGTCCACCCGTGGGCCGACGTCATGCTCCCCGAGCCCCTCACCGACACCGGACTGATGGCCCCGGCCGGCCAACTCTGGTCGACCGCCTCCGACTTGGCCCGCTGGGCCGCCTTCCTCGCCGCCGGCGACGGCTTGGTGCTCTCCGCCGACACGATCGCCGAGATGCGCCGCCCGGCCGTCGGAGCGGACAATCCGGACTGGACCTCCGCCTACGGCCTCGGCCTCCAACTCCTGCGCCACGAAGGCCGGGTGCTGTACGGGCACACCGGCTCGGTGCCGGGCTTCGTCGCCGGGCTCTGGGTCAGCGCGCAGGACGGCCTCGCGGCCCTCGCCCTCACCAACGCCACCAGCGGCGCCAACGCCCCTCTGCTGGCCGCCCAGTTGATCGCCATCACCGCCGAGCACGAGCCGCGGATCCCGGCTCCCTGGCGCCCGCTGCCCGAGGTGGACCAGGACCTCCTCGCACTCACCGGCCCCTGGTACTGGGGCGCCGCCCCGCACGTCCTGCGGCTCACCGCCGACCGCGGCCTCGAACTCGGCCCGCTCGCCGGCGGCCACCGCAACTCCCGCTTCCGCGCCGAGCCGGACGGCACCTGGACCGGGCTCGACAACTACTACGCCGGCGAGACCCTGCGCGCCGTCCGCGCCGCCGACGGCACCGTGAGCCACCTCGACCTCGGCTCCTTCGTGCTCACCCGCGAGCCGTACGGCCCCGCCGATGCCGTCCCCGGCGGCGTGGACCCGGAGGGCTGGCGGGCGTACTGACCCCGCCCGCGCACACCCGAACGACGGCCCCGCCGGGCGTACCCGGCGGGGCCCTGTCGTGTCCACCCCCACCCGGCGAGCGCCGAACGACCCGCAGGTGCCCCGCAGATGACCACCGGGCGAGGGTGGTCCCATTCAACAGCTGCACATCTGCCCTCCGCCGAACGGCAACGTGAATTCCAGCCGACTCGGACAGACATACCGGTGACCGGTTCGCGCCCGTGCCCAGCGCGTGCGAACCGGGCCGGTGCCACGAGAACCGCGGCACCGCCGCCCGTGCTGCCCTGGAGGGTCCGCCATGACCACCGTCCCCACGTACGCTCCGACCGCAGTCGCCCCCACCCACGACGCCCCGGCGGTGCCCGCCCAGCGCCAGGACCCCACGCCCGCGCCCACCTACACCGTCTCCCTCGCCCGCGACGAGGACGACGTCCGCGCCGCCCAGCGGCTGCGCCACCAGGTCTTCGCCGGCGAACTCGGCGCCGTCCTGCACAGCCCGGTCGCCGGCCTCGACGTCGACCCCTTCGACGAGTACTGCGACCACCTGCTGGTCCGCGAGGGCCAGGACGGCACCGTCGTCGGCACCTACCGGCTGCTGCGCCCCGAAGCCGCCCGCCGGGCCGGACGGCTCTACTCCGACGGCGAGTTCGACCTCTCGGCGCTCGCCCCGGTCCGCCCCGGCCTGGTCGAGGTCGGCCGCTCCTGCATCAGCGCCGAGCACCGCGGCAACGGCGCCGTCATCAACCTCATGTGGGGCGGCATCGCCCGCTACATGGTCGAGACCGGCAACACCTGGCTCGGCGGCTGCTGCTCCGTCCCGCTCGACGACCGGGGCGCCACCGCCGCGCGCGTCTGGGACGCCGTCAGCGCCAAGCACCTGGCCCCCGAGGAGTACCGCGTCACCCCGCACCGCCGCTGGGACGCCGCCGGCGTGCCCCGCGCCGAGCGGGGCGCCCTGCCCGCGCTGCTCCGCGGCTACCTGCGCCTCGGCGCCTGGGTCTGCGGCGAGCCCGCCCACGACCCGGACTTCGACTGCGCCGACCTCTACGTGCTGCTGTCCCTGGAGCGCACCGACCCGCGCTACCTGCGGCACTTCCTCGCCGGCGTGCCCGGCCTGCCGTCGGTCACGACCAAGTGAGCGAGCGGTGGGGGCACCCCCGGCCGAAGGCTGGGGGAATGCGAGCCATTGAGCGGTGCGTGTTGCGCGAAGCGCCCCGCGAGCGGAGAGAGGCGGGCGCATGAGCGTGTGGCTGCCGAGCGCGCCCTGCCGCCCGGACACGTGCCTCGTCGAGGCCTCGCCGGAGGTCCCGCACCTCCGGCGGGCGCTGCGGCTCGCGCTCTGCCTGGCGGCGGTGGTCACGGGCGTCGCCCTCACCGTGCCGGTCCGCTTCCTCCCGCACGAGCCGCGGGACCGGATGATCCGGCTCTGGGCCCGCGCGCTGCTGCGCTCGCTCGGGGTCACCGTCCGCCTCGACAAGCCCACCGGCGCGGTCGGCGGCGGGATGCTGGTGGTCGCCAACCACGTGTCGTGGCTGGACATCCCGCTGATCGCCGCCGGGCGGCCGGGCCGCTCACTGGCCAAGACCGAGGTCCGGCGCTGGCCGGTGCTCGGGCCGCTGGTCGCCTGGGGCGGCACGGTGTTCCTCGACCGGGACCGGCTGCGCACCCTGCCGGACACGGTCGGGGCCGTCGCCCGGGAGCTGCGCGCCGGCCACCCGGTGATCGTCTTCCCGGAGGGGTCGACGTGGTGCGGGCGGGAGAGCGGACGGTTCCGTCCGGCGCTCTTCCAGGCCGCCGTGGCCACCGGCGCGTTCGTCCAGCCGGTGACGATCCGCTACCGGCTGGCGGACGGACGGCCGACCAGCGCGCCGGCCTTCGTCGGCGAGGACGGACTGCTCACCTCGCTCGCCCGGGTGGTCGCGGTGCGCGGGCTCGTCGCCGAGGTGACGTTCCTGCCGCCGATCCCGGCCCCCGAGCCGCAGCCCACCCGCTGGGGCGCCCGGCGGGAACTGGCCCGGGCGGCGCAGGCGGCGGTCGAGGGGATCCGCTGAGACCCGCCCGGTGACGGCGTCACCGGGCGTGGACCCCGGGGCCGTCCGCCGGGCTGTGCTCCGCACCCGCGTGGGCGTCCTCACCCGTCGGCGGGCCGGCGACCGGGCGGGCCCGGCCGAGGAGCAGCGCGACCAGGACGGCGGCGACGGCGAGCGCGCCCGCGCCGCACCGCAGCGCGAGGTGGACACCGTCGACGAAGGCTCCGTCCACGGCCGCCTGGACCGGAGCGGGCAACGCACCCGCCGCCCCCGTGCCGCGCCCGGCGGGCGCGTCCGCGATCGGGCCGACGGCGCCGGCCGGCACGCCGAGCCGGTGCAGGGAGGCGGTGAGGGTGTCCGTCATCCGGTTGGTCAGGACGGCGCCGAGCACCGCGATCCCGAGGACGCCACCGAGCTCCCGCAGCGTGTTGATGGTCGCCGAGGCCATCCCGGTCTGCGCCGGGGACACCCGCTGCAGCACGGCGATCGACACCGGGGTGAACGTCATCCCCATGCCGAGGCCCATCGTGAACAGCGTCCACAGGTACTCGACGTAGTGGGCCCGTTCGCCGTGGAAGGACAGCCCGAAGAGGCCGACCGCGCACAGCGAGACCCCGAGCACCAGCGGCAGCCGGGGGCCGTACGCGCTGGTCAGGCGGCTGGAGAGCGGCGCCGCGAACACGATCATCGCGGTCATCGGCAGCCCCGCGTAGCCCGCGTCCGAGGGGGCCCAGCCGAGCACGCCCTGCATGAGCAGCGGCAGGAAGAACAGCGCGCCGAACATTCCGAAGCTGACCATGAACCCGCTGAGCAGCGCGGCGTTCAGGGCGCCGTCGCGGAACAGCCGCAGCTCCAGCATCGGCTGGGGCACCCGCAGTTCGAGCACCAGGAAGGCGGCGAGCAGCACGGCCGCGGCGGCGCCGCAGGCGAGCACGCGGGTGTCGGTCCAGCCGCGGGACGGCCCTTCGATCAGCGCGTAGACGAGCGCGCCGAGGCCGGCCGCGGACAGGGCGAGGCCGCCGAGGTCGATCCGCCGGGGGCGCGCGGGGATGTCGGGGAGCACGCGGGCGGCGAGCACGAGCCCGGCCACGCCGATCGGCACGTTGATCCAGAACACGCTGGCCCAGCCGAGGTGTTCGACCATCGGACCGCCGAGCACCGGGCCGACGGACAGGCCCAGTGCCGAGACCCCGGACCACGTGCCGATCGCCCTGGCCCGCTCGCGCTCCCCGGTGAAGACCGTCCGCAGGATGGCGAGGCTGCCCGGGGTGAGCAGCGCGGCGCCGACGCCCTGCAGCATCCGGGCGGCGACCAGCACCTCGATCGTCCCGGCGAGCGCGGCGGCGGCGGAGCCGGCCGTGAACAGCGCGAGGCCGAGGCGGAACACCCGGGTGCGGCCGTACCGGTCACCGAGCGCGCCGCCGGTGAGGACGAGCGCGGCGTAGACGAGGCTGTAGCCCTCCGCGACCCACTGCAGGCCGCTGATGCCGGCGTCCAGGTCCTGCCCGATCCGCGGCAGGGCGTTGTTGACGATGACGTTGTCCAGCATGGACATGAACATGGTGACGCAGAGCGTCACGAGCGCGAGCCGCTTGCGGCGCGCGCCCGGCCCTCCCGACTCCTTCATCGGACTCCCCTCCAGATTCACCGAACTCCCCTCCGGACTTCTCCGCCCCTAACGGTGTTAGGGGCCCCGGTGGCACGCCAAGAGTGCCCCTAACATCGTTAGATTGCAAGCGGGATATCGTGAGGTCGCCGGGAGGAGCGCCGCGGGCGCGCCGGAACGGCACCGGACCAGCACCGGAAGACCCGGTCCGACCACAGGAGGCGTCCACACACCCATGCCGGAGAACGAGGGCGCCACGCCGGCGCTGACCAGGGAAGCGCTGGCGCAGGCGGCACTGAAGGTCCTGGAACGGGACGGCCTCGCCGGGCTGTCGATGCGCAAGGTCGCCGCCGAGGTCGGCGTCAAGGCCGCCTCGCTGTACTGGCACGTGCGCAACAAGGAGGAGCTGATCGACCTCCTCAACGACGCGATCATGGCCAAGGCCGAACCGCCGCCGCGCGAGGGCGGCTGGCGCGAGCAGCTCCACGGGTACTGCCGGATCCACCGCCGGCTGCTGCTCGACAACCGCGACGCCGCCAAGGTCGTGGCGGGCCGGTTGGGCCTGGGCCCGCACATGCTCGCGATCCTGGAGGAGCAGCTCGACCGCCTCCGCGAGGCCGGCTTCTCCAACGCCGACGCCGCGATGGTCACCTACCTGCTCGGCACCTTCGTCCAGGGCTTCGTCCTCCAGGAGCAGGCGCCGGTCTCCGCCGCCGAGGCCACCGGCAGCAGCAGCCGCCGGGACGCCGTGGACGCGGCCGCCGACCGCTTCCGCTCCCTGCCCGCCGCCGAGTTCCCCACCCTGGTCGAACTCGCCGGCGACCTCACCGAACCCGACATGGACGCCCGCTTCGAGTTCTGCGTCGCACGCGTCCTCGACGGCCTCGCCACCCTGCTCCCCCCGGAGTCGAGGTAGCGACGCCGGACGCCCCCCTCGTGGCGCCATAGCCGCTACCCACCGGCCGTGGTTCGCGCGCGAGTTCAGGGCGGGCGCGCTCGACACCTACGATACGAGGCATGTTCGCCTACGCTCCGGCCGTCCTGTTCTTCGTGCTGTTCGGGATAGGGGTGCTCCGCGACCGGCGCCGGTTCAGCAATGCCGTGCTGCTCGGGATCGCCGTCTCCTTCCTCTCGCTCGCCCTGCTCGCCGAACTGCGGCACGCGCCCACGCTGGTGGCCGAGTTGGCGGCGCTCGCCATCGTGCTGCTGCCGGCGCTCGGCACGGTGGCCCTGGTCTGGTTCCTGCTCGCCAACGGCGTGACCATGATCCGCAAGGAGGGCGTGCGGCCCGCCAACCTGCTGTCGCTGCTGGCCGGCCTGGGCATCGTCGGCGTCCTCGGCCTGCTGGTCCTCGCGGTCGCCACCGGCTCGCACCGGCTCGGCATCCTCGCGGTCACGTCCGTGCTGGTGGTCGGCTACGTCTCCTTCCTGTTCGTGTGCTTCGTCGGCTACGCCTTCCTCTACGGCCGCCACCGGCCGCACCGGGACGTCGACTTCGTCGTGGTGCTGGGCTCCGGGCTGATCGGCGGCGAGCGGGTGCCGCCGCTGCTGGCCAGCCGGCTGAACCGGGGCCGCGAGGTCTACGAGGAGCAGGCCGCGCGGGGCAACCCGCCGATGCTCATCACCTCGGGCGGCCAGGGACCGGACGAGAAGCTCCCGGAGTCCCACGCGATGGCCGACTACCTGCTCGAACGCGGCTTCCCCGCCGAGCACGTCGCCCGCGAGGACCGCTCCCGCACCACCGAGGAGAACCTGCTCTTCAGCAAGGCCATCATGGAGGGCGCCAAGCCCGACTACCGCTGCGTCGTCGTCACCAACAACTTCCACGCCTTCCGGGCCGCCCTCACCGCCCGGACCACCGGCGTCAACGGCCACGTCTTCGGCTCCCCCACCGCCGCCTACTACTGGCCCAGCGCGACCATCCGGGAGTTCGCCGCCGTCTTCCTCTCCCACAAGCTCGTCAACTTCGGCATCTGCGGCCTCCTGGCCGTCTGCGGGATCCTCGCCGCGCTCTGACGCCGCACACCGATCGGGGGGGGGGGGCGGGCGGGGGGGGGCGGGCCGCCAGGCGCGGCAGGGGGCGCCCGGGGGCGCGGGGGGGCGGGGGGGGTGGCGGCGGCTGGGGCGGC
>NZ_JBHWGD010000006.1:80667-112931 GCF_042733235.1 Kitasatospora sp. NPDC059722 | reverse complement strand
CGGGGGGGGCGCGCCCCCGGCCCCCCCCCCCCCCCCCGCCCGCCCCCCCCCCCCGCGGGGGCCGCCCCGCGACCCGATGTCGTCCATCTCCCCGAAGGGTCCCGGAACGGCTACGGCCGGCGGCACCAGACCGCCGTCGGGCGGTCCTCGCGCAGCAGGTCGTCCTGGTGGTTGCCGCCGTGGTTGATCATGATCGTCCGGTACTTGTCCTGGTGGAACACCCAGTACCAGTGCTGACCGCCGCTCGGGTCGTCCCGGCCGGGAACGGCCAGGAAGGCGTCCACCCGCGTGACGCCCTCCAGCGAGCGCCAGAGGCCGAGCTGCCGGTCGTCCCGCTGGAGCCGGTCCGGGTACGCCCGGCCGGAGCGGCCGATGGAGATCAGCCGGTAGCGCTGGCCCACCGGGGTGTTGTGGAACACCCAGTACCAGTGCGAGCCGTCGCCGGCGGGCCGCATGTCGGGGACGGGCAGGAAGGCGTCCACGTGCGTGACGGGAGTCGTCCCGCCGAACGAGCTCCACCGGCTCACCGGCTGGTCCTCGGCCACCACCCGGCTCGCGTACGGCTCGGAGGCGTCGATCGAGATGTAACGGTAGACCTGGTTGCCGCCCACCGTGTGGAAGACCCAGTAGTCGCACTTGCCGTCGACGCGCTGCTGGTCGAACACCGGCAGGATGGTGTCGATCCGGGTGACGCCCCTCAGCGCGGGCCAGGACGAGTACGGTCCGACGTTCCTGACCACGACCCCGGTGCGGTCGTCGACCGTGCCGGTGGTGAGCTGGCGGACCTCGGTGCCGCCGGCGCCGATCAGGCGGATCGTGCCCTGCTGGAACGTCCAGTAGCGGCCGTCCACGTCGGGCAGCGGCAGGACGCAGTCCATCGGCAGGTTCTGCGCCACGACCGGCTGCCTGCCGTCGTCGACGAGCTCGCCGTTGAGACGCCCCTGGGCGAGCCGGCGCAGCGTGGTGATGGAGGGCGTGAAGCAGTAGAGCGCGCCGCGGGTCTGGACGAACGGGCGGAAGTCCAGCCCGGTGGTGGCCCGTTCGCCCGCCGGGGACCTGCCCTCCCAGCTGACCCGGCCGTCGTTCACGGTGGCGAGCTGGCCGCTGACCAGCGGGTCCGGGCCGGGCTTGGCCTCGCGGCCGGGCGGGAAGTCCGGGTCGTTGATCCAGTTGGCCTGGATGAACTCGAACTGGCCCACCAGGTCGGACTGGTAGCAGACGAAGAGCAGGCCGCGCTGGGCGTCGGGGCCGAACTCGGGGATGTCGCTGGTCGGGTCGAAGGGCTTCCCGTAGGGGGCGCCGCGCCTCATGATCCGGCGGGCGTCGATGAAGGCCTCGTCGACCGGGACGCCGTCGACGAGCCCGGCGCGGGGATTGGTCTTGCGCAGGTGGGAGAAGAGCGGGGTGATCAGGCCGTCCGGGTCCTCCGGGTCGCCGAGGTACTTGAAGTCGTTGTCCGCTCCGGCGGCCGGGTCGCCGGGCTGCTGGTCGGGGTACTTGCACACCGGCGCCCCGTTGCGCCAGCGGCCCACCAGCCGGGCGGCGAACCAGTCCCGCTTCGTGTCCTCCGGCACCGCCTTGAGGTCCTTCAGCCGCCGCAGTTGGGCGTCGACCTGTGCCCACCAGCCGGCGACGTCCTGCTCCAGGCGGCGCACCACCTGGAAGGAGCCGTTGTGCATCCAGGCGGGGACGGTCTTGGCGGCGGCTGTCTCCGGGGCGTGCGTCGCGGCGAGCTTCTTCCCGATGACGAACTCGCCGGCCGGGATGATCCGGGTGCCGGGGTGCTTCTTCGAGTAGAAGACCGTCTCGGCCCCCTCGCCGGTGAACCGGTTGGGGTCGGGCTCGTCGAAGCCCTCGACCTCCGGCTCGCTGACGCCGTCCTTGAAGCCGAAGTGCTCCTTGCCCTTCTTGTCGCCCGCGAGGTGCTTGCCCTCCTGCTCGTAGACGACGACCGCGCCGGCCTGGCCGGCGGCCTGCTTCTGCTCCTTCACGGCGCTGTCGAGGCCCGCCGGGGTGTCGGAGGCGATGGTGAGCACCGCGTGGACGACCGGCTTGGTGGCGCAGCCGAACAGCCAGCGCTTCGGGTCGTTGTCGTCGGTGTCGCCGAGCGCGATCGACCGCGACGGGTCGGCCGGGCCCTGGATGAACGCCTCCAGCGTGTCGCCGGTCCTGGCCTCCGCCTTCAGGAGCTCCGGCTGCCCGGTGACGAACTGCAGGCCCTGGTAGGTGAAGCTGAGGCCCAGCCAGGTGGCCTTGAGCGCCGCCGGGTCACTGCCGCCGGAGGACTGACGGGCTTCGCTGAAGGTCTCGTTGAACCGGGCGACCTCCTGGGTGGTGGCGATCCTGGGAGTGATCTTCTCCAGCCAGCTCCGCGCCGCCGAGGCGTCGCTGAACTGGAGGAGCAGCAGGGTCATGTGGTCTTTCTTGAATCCGGCGAGGATGTCGCCCTGGATCTCGGTGTCTTGACGCAGACTCAGGTCTGGCACGGGGTGGCTCCGTTCGTCGGCCCCGTCGGCTCCGTCGGAGTGGCGGGAGTGGTCGGCGTGGTGTCGGCTCGGCGTGGGCGTGGGCGTGGTATCGGCTCGGCGTCGGCGTGTGTCGATGGGGCTGCCGACGGGGGTGCCGGTGGGGCTGCCAGTGGGGCTGCCGGTGGAACTAGGGGTTCGGCGCCAGCTGGATCCACTTCGCCACGCTGGGCACACCGGCGTCGTTGAGGAGGAAGATCATGTACCAGCCGGGCGGGGCGTCCGCGGCCGAGGCCGGGCTCTGGAAGACGAGTTGGCCGCCCGCGCGGCTCACCAGCTTGAGCTCCAGACGGCGCTGGCTGGTGTCCACCGAGTGCGTGGAGGTGATGGGCGCGAGCAGGACGGCGCGGGCGGCCTGGGTCGGCGAGTTGGTGTTGATCCGGAACGTGGTGCCGTAGCCCACGGGGTCGGTCGGGGCGGTCCGGATGTCCGGGCGGCCGCCGGGCTGGTGCAGGTACGGCGGCTCGTAGATCTCGATGGTGCCGTTGTTGCCGGCCTTGATGTCCGGGTTGTTGGCGATCTGCTGGAGCTCGTCGCCGGTGACCATGATCCGGCCGTCGGGCAGGACCACCGCGTTGGAGTGGTAGCCGCGCGGCAGCCGCTGCTTGGGGCCGAGGGCCCAGTTGCCGTCGGCGTCCCGGAGTTCGACCTGGCGGAAGCGGTCGTCGGGGACGTTCGGGTTGTAGTCGCCGAGGCCGTAGTCGCGGATGCCGACGGCCCCGTTGACGGTGAACAGGTTGCCGTTGGGGAAGATGAGCGTGTCGTCCTGGGCGCGGCCGAGGTTCCTCGGCTTCTCCTTGGTCCACTGGCCGCCCGAGAACTTGAAGGTGTTCGGGTCCTTGTGGTCGCCGCCGAGGACGAGCACCGAGTCCGGGCCGCTGGTGCCGTTGGGCAGGGCGACCGCCGAGCCGTACAGGCGGGTGAAGCCGTCGGGGCGGTTGGGCAGCGTGCCGCGGGTCTCGTTCACCGGGTCGAAGACGAACTGCTGGTCGGCGCTGCGGCCGAAGCCGTAGATCTTCCCGTCCTTGAGCGAGAACAGGTGCGGGTAGTCCATCCGGTAGGGCGCGTCCGCCTTCCACTGGTCCAGCGGGAGGTTCTCGGGCACGCTCGACTTGCCGTAGGAGACGTCGACGCCCTTGGCCGGGAAGCGTTCGACGATGGGGGTCGGGGTGCCGTAGCCGAGTTCGGACTGGCCGGACATGATGGTCTGCCGGCCGTCGGCCCCCGTGACCACGGACGGGTACCAGCGGCCGACCGCCATGTCCCGTTCCTGGTGCCAGGTCTCGGTCCACGGGTCGAAGACCAGGGCGAGCTTGGCACCGGTGCCGCCGTTGCCGCCGAGGTTGCCGCCGAAGACGCCGACCATGCCGTTGGGCAGGTAGGAGTGACCGGCGCAGAAGAACGGCGCGGGGCGCGGCTCGTCCAGGCCGTCCGGCATGTTGACGTCCGGCGGCGGGACGGCCTTGAACGTGCCCGGGTCGGTGTCGTTCGCGGGCGGCGTCCACAGGTAGGCACGCCCGGCGTTCTGCTTGCCGATGACGTCGGTGGGCGCGGTCTCCTTCTGGGGGTTCTCCTCGACGGCCTCGAAGGAGAAGATCAGCACCTTGCCGGTGGGCAGCAGGGCGATGTGGTCCCCGTACTCGGGCGAGGGGATGTACTGCTTGAACCGGCCGAACTGCGCGGGGTCGTACTTCGCGTTGTCCTGCGCCTGGGTGGCGGTGAGCATGTTGAAGCGGTTGGTGCGGGTGGTCTGCGGGTAGCCGGTCTGGACGGCCCGCAGGCCGATCCGGTCCCGCGCCATCCCCTCGGCGGCCGGGCGCCCGAAGGCGGCCACCTCGTCGGCCCGGACCTCGGCCCGCACCTGCTCGTCGGTGATGCGCGGCGCGCCGGTCCCGGCGAAGGGGTCGGTCACCGCGGCGGCGACCGGTGCGGGCGAGGTCAGGATCGTGGTGGTCGACAGGACGACGGTGACGGCACTGGCCGCCAGCACCGCCCGGAGCCTTCTGCGCGAAGCTCCGGGTGACGTGGCGGGCAGGGTGCTGGGGGGTGTTCTGCGTGGCATGGGGTTCCTCGCGACATGTCGGTCAGGGCTGCTCGGCAGCCGCACGGATGACAGCGATTCGCGGCCAGTAGACCACGCTAGGTAGTCGTTCGTGAGCAGACACCCCAGTCGCCCCATGATCGGCTGTCGACACACCGTCACCGTGCGTGGTTCCTGGCGGGGCATCACCATCGTGCTGAAATGGCCGCGCACCCCACCCCCGGACCTCAGGAGCGCCTCGTGCCCAGGAAGACCAGGATCGCCGTGACCCTCGTGACGGGAGTCGTCGTCCTCGCCGCCACGAGCGGCAGTGCGGCGGCGACGACGAGCATCCTCGCCCCGCAGTCGGTGACCGGCCCCACCCTCCGGGGCGGCGCCGACGGAAAGCCGCACGAGTTGCTCTGCCCGCCCGACGAGAGCGTCTACGGCGGCGGGTTCAGCATCACTCCCGGCGAGAACCGCAGACTCGACCGCCAGCCGACCGACGTCCTGGAGAACCGCCCGAACGACGACGCCACCGGCTGGATCGTCGCCGTCCGCAAGGACGACTGCCCGCCGGAGGGTCAGAAGGGCGAGCCCCGGCCCGCCGACCTCACCATCCGCATCGTGTGCACCGACGGCGAGAACAACACCAGCCTCGGCGGCTGACACGCCCGTCCGGCCGGAGGGCCCGCGGCATGTCGGCCGCCCACGGACCGGATCGGGCGGCCCCAACGCCTCGATCCGGTCCTGTCCCCGGCGCCGAGCCCGGCCCCGGCGCCCTTCCCGGCCCTTCGGCTCAGTCCGTCGAGCGCGGGCCCAGGATCGCGCACGTGGTGGTGGCGTGTGCGTACAGCTTGCCGGTCTCGGCACCGACCACCCTGGCCTCGGCGGTGGCGATCGTCCGGCCGAGGTGCACCACCTCGCCCTCGCAGCGCAGCAGGCCGGTGTCGGCGAACACCGGGCGCACCATGTGGACGTTCAACTGGGTGGTCGTGTAACCGAGTCCGGCGGGCAGGCGGCTCAGGACGGCGCAGCCGAGGGCCGAGTCGAGCAGGGTGGCGAGGAAGCCCCCGTGGACGGTGTTCATCGGGTTGTACAGGTGGTCACCGGGCTCGCCCTCGAACACCGCGAACCCCGGCTTGGCCGCGGTGAGGTGGAAGCCCAGCGTGCTGCAGATGGAGGGCTGGATCCGCCCGGCGATGATCTCCTGGAGGATCTCCTCACCGGTCAGGTGCGCGTAGGCGGTCAGCGGCGGACCGGCCGTCCACGTGTGGGTGCGGGTCCGCAGTTCCCCGGTGACCAGCGGATTCGGCTCGTCGGTCGCAACCTCTTGATTCGTCATGGGATCAACCTGCCTTGTTCCCGCCCTTCCCTCAAGTGTCGCCCGGCACCGGGAAGTCGGCGCCGAGACGGTCGGCTTCGGGGTGGTGGTGCACGCCATGCCGGGCCGCTGGACGGCGGTCGCGCGCCACATGGCCACGGTGCACGGGAGGCGACACGCTGCACGGCATCCACGTCGACTCCTCCCCCACCCAGGAGCCTCCGATGTCCGTCCTCGCCGCGCTCGCCCGTACGTCCGCCGCCGCCGTGCTGACCGCCGGCACGCTCACCGGGACACTGGCCGCCGGGGCCGCTACTGCCTCCCCCACCGCCGCAACCGCCGCAGCCGCCTCCGCGACCATCTCCCCCGCCGACTCCGCGGCCGATTCCCCGACCGGCACGTTCCAGCAGGTCACCGGCTTCGGCAGCAACCCCGGCAACCTCGCGATGTACGCCTACACCCCCGCCGGACTTCCCGCCGGCGCGCCGCTGGTGGTCGCGCTGCACGGCTGCCTCCAGACCGCCTCCGACTACTACCAGCACTCCGGCTGGACCAAGTTCGCCGACCTGTACGGCTTCGCCGTGGTGTTCCCCGAGACGAACGGCGCCAACAACAGCCTGTCGTGCTTCAGCTGGTTCGACGCGACCAAGGACGCACGAGGCACCGGAGAGGCCGGTTCGGTAGCCCAGATGGTCGCCAAGGCCGAGGCGCTGTACGGCTCGGACGGCCACCGGGTGTACGTCACCGGGCTCTCGGCCGGCGGCGGCCTGGCGGCCGACCTGCTGGCCGACTATCCGGACGTGTTCGCCGGCGGTGCGATCGACTCCGGCCTGCCAGCGCACTGCGCCACCACCCAGGGCGCCGCCTCCGCCTGCCAGAACAGCGACCAGGGCCTCACCCCCGCCCAGTGGGGCGACAAGGTCCGGTCCGCGGACCCGGGGTACACCGGGCCGTGGCCGCGGGTCGCGGTCTGGCAGGGCACCTCGGACACCGTCGTCCGGCCGGTGAACGCCACCGAACTGCGCGACCAGTGGACCGACGTCTGGGGCCTCCCCCAGCGCCCGACGTCGAGCCGCGCCCTGCCGGGCGGCACCACCGAGGAGCTGTACGCCGACCCGGGCGGCCGGCCCGCCGTGGCGGTGTACTCCGTCGCCGGGATGAGCCACGGCCTCGCCGTCGACCCGGGCTCCGGCGCCGATCAGTGCGGCGCGACCGGCAGTTACTTCCTCGGCACCATCTGCTCCTCCTACTACACCGCGCAGTTCTGGGGCCTGTCCGATGGCGGCGGGCCCACCACCCCCGGTCTGCCGGCCCCGACCGGGCTGACCGCGTCCGCCGCCGGGCCGGACTCGATCGGCCTCTCCTGGCAGGCCGTCAGCGGCGCGGTGTCCTACCAGGTGCTCCGCGACGGCTCGCCGGTCGGCACCGCGACCGGCACCTCCTTCACCGACACCGGGCTGGCTCCCGGCACCTCGTACACCTACACCGTGGCGGCGGTGGACGCCTCGGGGACCCTGGGCGCCAGGTCGGCGGCGGTGACGGCGAGTACCAGCGGCGGCGCGCCGCAGTGCTTCACCGACAACAACTACGCCCAGGTGCAGGCCGGCCGGGCCACCCAGAGCGGCGGCCTCACCTACGCGCTCGGCTCGGGGCAGGACATGGGCCTCTGGAACACCTTCGTCACGCACACCCTGCGGCAGACCGGACCCGGCTACTACGTCCTCGCGGACGGTCAGTGCTGAACGGCGCATCCGCCGCGCCTCCTCTCACGATCGCAGTCCCTCGAACAGGTCGGCCTCGGGCAGTTCAGCGACGGCCGGCACGCAGGACCGGGCGAGGTGGTAGTCCTCCGTCGGCCAGACCTCGCGCTCGATGTCCCGGGGGTGGGCCATGAAGGCCACCCCGGGCTCGACCTGGGTGGCGTGCGCGAGCATCGCGGCGTCCCTGACCACGAACTGCTCGGCGCACGCTATCCGCGTGGTGGTCGCGAGGGCGGGCGGGGTGTCCGGCCAACCGGCGAGCAACTCGCCCATGGCCGACGGGACGCCCCGTTCCGTCATCGCGTCGTGCATGGTCTGGAACCAGGCCCGGGAGAGCGCCAAGTGGTAGTAGAGCTTCGCCGCCTGCCACGGCTCCCCCGCCGCCGGATAGCGGTCCGGATCGGCGGCGGCCTCGAAGGCCTCGACCGAGACCCGGTGCGTCATCACGTGGTCCGGGTGCGGGTACCCGCCGGTCTCGTCGTACGTGATGACGACGTGCGGACGGAACTCCCGGATCAGGGCGACCAGCGGGGCCGCGGCCACCTCCAACTCCTGGGCCGCGAAGCAGTCCTCGGGCAGGTCCTCCCCGGGCCCGGGCATCCCGGAGTCGGTGAAGCCGAGGAACTGCTGGCGCACGCCCAGGATCTCGCGGGCGGCGGCCATCTCCTGGCGTCGGATCTGCGGGAGGTCGGCCCGCACCTCCGGGCGGTCCAGCGCCGGGTTGAGGACGGAGCCGCGCTCGCCGCCGGTGCAGGTGGCCACCAGGACGTCGACGCCCTCGGCCGCGTACCGGGCGAGCGTGGCCGCGCCCTTGCTGGACTCGTCGTCGGGGTGCGCGTGAACGGTGAGCAGGCGGAGTCCGCCGGGGTGCTTGGTGAACATGAGTACTCCTTGGAAGTTGATCATTGAGGTGAGCGAACGGGACCGCCGCGCGGTTCCCGGATGAGACGGCTCCCCTGTCGTGCCGTCAGACCTGCTTGCGGGTGCCCGGGTAGAGCAGGGCGGGGGCTATCGAGAGGGCGGAGAGGGCCAGCACCCACCAGAAGGTGTCGCCGAAGGCCGCGGCCGGGTGGCCCGGGTGCCCGCTCCGGGCCTGCTGCAGGACCAGCGTCAGCACCGCGGTGCCGAGGGCGCCGCCGAGCCGGTTGAGCACGTTGACCGCGCTCGCGGCGGCCGGCACCTGGGCCTTCTCCACGCTGGAGTAGACCGCCGCCATCCCCGGTATGAGGATGATCCCCATGCCGACGCCACGCAGCGTCAGGGAGGCCGCCAGCAGCCGGTCCGCCGGACCGCCGCCCGCGCCGAGCCGGGTGAAGGCGAGTGTGCCGAGCAGCGAGCAGGCGATGCCGAGCAGGATCAGCGGACGCGGTGCGAGCCGGTCCGCGATCCGCCCCGCCAGTAGCGAGGTGACCGCCGTGCCGAGGGCCTGCGGCGCCAGGAGCAGCCCGGCCTCCACCGCGCCGGCGTGCTCCACCTGCTGGTAGTAGAGCGGCACCAGGAACATCGAGCTGTAGAGCGCCGCGCCCTGGAGGAAGGAGTTCGCCGTCGCGACCGCGAAGCCGCGCCGCGCGAAGAGCCGCAGGTCGATCAGCGGCGCCCGGCCCCCGCCGGTGGACGGGCGCAGCGCGTGCCACCCGTACGCGAGGAGGAGCAGGGCCCCCGCCGCGGCCGCCGCCGGGCCGGCCCAGCCGCCGTCAGCGATCACCGACAGCCCGTAGACCAGGCCCGTCAGGCCCGGGGAGAGCAGTGCCAGGCCGAGGCCGTCCAGCCGGGGACGGGCCCGCGCGGGGCCGCCCTCCGACGGGAGCCAGCGGAGCGCCAGCAGCACGGTGACCAGCCCGACCGGCACGTTCAGCAGGAACATCCAGCGCCAGCTCAGGTGATCCAGCAGCACACCGCCGAGGATCGGACCGAGGACCGGCGCGAGACTGATCGGGAGCAGCAGCGTGCCCATCACCCGCCCGATCCTGGACGGACCGGCCGCCTGCACCATGAGCGTCTGCCCGAGTGGCTGGATCATTCCCCCGCCCATCCCCTGGAGGATCCGGAAGGCGATCAGGCTGCCCGTCGACCACGACAGCCCGCACAGCGCGGAGCCGAGGACGAACAGCACCACCGCCGCGAGCCACGCGCGCCGGGCGCCGAACCGCCCGGCGGCCCAGCCGGACAGCGGCATGACCAGGGCTATTGCCAGCAGGTACCCGGTGGACACCCACTGGACCGCCGCCATCGAGCCGTGCAGATCGCGGGCGACGGAGTCGATGCCCACGTTGACGATCGTGGTGTCCAGCAGTGCGAGCACCGGACCGAGCGCCAGCACCGCACCCATCTTCATCAGGCCCGGCGGCAGCGGCTCCCGCCCGGCATGAACCGGCGTCCGCCCGGCCATCCCCTCCGCCGGTTCCCTCTTCACCGTGGTGACCTTCGCGGTCATGGCCCCTCCCCGAGGTTCGACGTCGTGTCCACGCCCGTGCGGCCGAGGACTCCTCCGACGGCCTGTCCGGCCGCCGATGAAGAACTTAGGTCGAACCCAGTGATTAGGTCAAGCATAATTTCTGTGCTCGACCCAGCGAACTGCGCTAGGCTCCCGCCATGACCGACAGCACCCCGAACCTGCGCGAGCTCAACAAGCGCCGCACCCGCGAGGCGATCTCGCACGCCGCGACCAGGCTCTTCATCGACCGGGGCTTCGAGCGGACCACCATCGCCGAGGTCGCGACGGCCGCCGGCGTCGCCAAGATGACCGTCACCAACCACTTCCCGCGCAAGGAGGACCTCTTCCTCGACCTGCACGAGGAGATGGTCGCCAGGTACGCCCGAGCGGTCGCCGACCGCGCCCCCGGCGAGTCCGCCCTCGCCGCGCTGCGCCGCGCCTGCCTGGCCGAGATCGACCGGCGCGACGCCGCGCTCGGCTTCTCCGGCGAGGCGTTCGCCCGCACCATCACCGAGAGCCCCGCGCTGACCGCCCGGCTGCGCGAGTTGCACGAGCAGGGCGAGACGGCGCTCGCCACCGCCCTGGCCGAGGCCGCCCACGTGCCGCCCGGCGACTTCGAGAGCCGGGTCGCCGCCGGCCTGCTGGCAGCCGTCCCCCGGGCCGTCTCCACCGAGGTGTTCCGCCGCACCCTGGCCGGGGAGGACCACGAGGCCGTCGCGGCCGCCGTCCGCCCGTCCGCCGCCCGCGCCTTCGACCGCCTGGAGGGCGCGCTCGGCGACTTCGCCGTCCGGGCCGACGAAGCCGGGGCGACCGACGAAGCCAAGGAAACCGAGGTGGTCAAGGCAATCGAGGAATGACCACGAACCGGGCGGGGCACGACCACCCGCCGGACCGCCGCCCGACCACGAACGACTGCACACCCGGCACCGAACCGAACACCCGCACCCCGATCGCCACTTGACGAAAGGTTGACCTGTTCACGGCAGAAAGTTGACGCCCGCCGCCCCTATCGTCGGCCCATGCCCATGCCCCCACAGCCCATCAGGCCGACGGCCCTGCCGGTCCTCCCCTACCGCAAGCCCACCCGCGGCCGGGACTACTGGGTCCTGGACAACGTCCTGCCCGATCCGGACGCCGTCCGCGAGCGCGTCCTGGCCCGCGGCGACTGGACCGAGGGCTACCCGCACCGCCCGGAGACCTGGCCCGGCCTGCGCACCATGCCCGGCCTGGAGCCCGGCGAGCTCGCCCGCGTCGAGGCCCAGGTCCGCAAGGCCACCGGCGCCTCCCGGCTCTGGGTCCAGAGCACACCGGGCGGCGGCACGCTCAACCACAACTGCGTCCAGGTCGTCGGCGCCGGCGAGTCGGAGTCCCGTCCGCACACCGACTCCCGGGCGCTCTGCCGCTACGCCGCCGTGCTCTACCTGAGCCCCGGCGCCCCCAAGGACGCCGGCACCAGCTTCTACCGCCAGCAGTTCCCCGGCGGCCGGCTCGGCGGCAACCTCGTCAACGCGCCGCACAACAACCTCGTGGAGGCGCTCGGCACCCGCCACGTGCCCGCCGACCACTTCACCGAGGACATCCGCGTCCCGAACCGCTACAACCAGCTGCTCCTCTACCACGCCAACCTCATCCACAGCGCCACCACCTACTACGGCACCGAGCTGGCGGACCGCCGGATGACGGCCGTCTTCTTCTGGATGGCCTGACGCGCCGCCGGCCGACCGTCCCGACGGACGGCCCGACGGACGGCCCGGCGGAGGGCCCGACGGACGGCCCGGCGGAGGGCCCGACGGACGGCCCGGCGGAGGGCCCGATGACCGTCCCGACGGACAACCCGGCGGAGGGCCCGATGACCGTCCCGACGGACAACCCGACCGAACGGCACGCACCTTCACCATGGATCACCCGCGAGTCCTCCTGCTCGACGCCGCCCCCGGTCCGCTCCTCGACCGCGAACTGGAGCGCCTGACCGGCCACCGCCTGGCCGTCACGCTCAACCTCCGGCGCGTCGAGAACCGGGCGGGTGCCCGGTCCGCCTGGTCGGAGCTCGTCGAGTTCACCGACCTCGACCCCTTCGACGAGGCGGCCCTGATGGCCGAGTTCAGCCGCGGACCGGGCTTCGACGCGCTCAAGTCCCGCGCGGGCGTGCCCCTGCGCGCCGCCTTCCTCGCCGCGGCGACGGCCCCCGAACGACACCGCCCGCTGCGGGTGATCGGCCGTGCCGGAGCCGGCACCGACCACGTGGACCTGGCCGCCGCGGCCCGGTACGGCATCACCGTCACCCACACCCCGGGCTCCAACGCGAACGCCGTCGCCGAGTTCGCCCTCGCCCAACTGCTCACTCTCACAAGGGACCTGTCCGCCCACAACGAGAGGTCACACCGAGGCGCCTGGGGCGCACCCGCGACCCCGCCGCGCGAACTCTCCGAACTCACCCTCGGCATCGTGGGACCGGGCCTGATCGGCACGGCACTCGCGACACGCGCGTCCGCCCTCGGCATGACCGTCCAGGCACACGCGCGCCGTCCGACCGCGCCACCGATACGGCACGTCCCGTCTCTCGACACCCTCCTCGCCACCAGCGACGTCGTGTCCCTGCACCTCCCACTCACCCCGCAGACGCACCAATTGATCGGCCGACGCGAACTCGCCCTGCTCCGGCCGGGATCGATGCTCCTCAACACCGCGCGCGGCGGCATCGTCGACGAAGCGGCGCTCGCCGACGCCCTGCGCGACCCCACCCACCCCCTCGCGGCCGCCGCCGTGGACACCTTCGCCCACGAGCACGCCGCCTTCGCCTCGCCGCTATTCGGCCTGCCCAACGCCCTGCTCACCCCGCACGTCGCGGGCATGACCCGAACGGCCATGGCCGAGGCCGCCCTCCGCTGCGCCGACCACCTCGCCGCACTCCTCGCCGGACACCCCGAAGGCATCCCGGTCGTCTCACCCGCCCGGTAGCAGCACCCGGCCCGCGACCCCGCCGGCCGCCCCTGTCACGCCCCTGTCACAGAGCGCGCGAACCGCTTGACCCGGCCGGTCCCCGCCCGCCGACAGTGGGTCATGGACGAACGCTGCATCATCCTCGACATCGGCGGCGTGCTGGAGCACACGCCGCGAACCGGCTGGATTCCTTACTGGGAACGGAAGTTGGGCTTGCCGCCGGGCACCGTCGACCAGCGCCTGGAGGACGTCTGGCACGCCGGCTCGATCGGCGCCGTCGACGAGGCGGAGGTGCGCCGACAGGTGGCCGCCCGACTGCGCCTCGACCCTCCCCGGGCGACGGCGTTCATGGCCGACTTCTGGACGGAGTACCTCGGGACGCCGAACGTCGAACTCATCGCCCACGTACGCGACCTGCGGCACCGGACCCGGCTCGGGATCCTGAGCAACAGCTTCGTCGGCGCCCGCGAGCGCGAGGTGAGCCGCTACGGCTTCGACGAGCTCGTCGAGGACGCCGGGCACATCGTCTACTCACACGAGATCGGTGTGGAGAAGCCCGACCCGCAGGCCTTCGAGAAGGCTTGCACGATCCTCGGCGTCCGCGCCGCCGACTGCCTCTTCGTCGACGACCACGCGCCGAACGTCGAAACCGCCCTGACCCTGGGCATGCAGGCGCACCTGTTCGACGACAACCACCGGACGATCGCCCGCATCGCCGAATTCCTGTCCACTGACGGCGAGTTCCAAAACTGACGGCCGATAACCCATTGACTGAGTGAGTACTCACTCCGCATCATGGAGCCATGACCGAGACACCTGGCACCCAGCCCGCCCGACGCCGGGCACCCGCGATGGACCCGGAGCAGCGGCGCGCGATGATCGTCGCCGCCGCGCTCCCCCTCGTCGTCGAGTACGGCGCGTCCGTGACGACGGCCAAGATCGCCCGGGCCGCCGGCATCGGCGAGGGCACGATCTTCCGCGTCTTCGACGACAAGGACGCCCTCCTCGCCGCGTGCATGGCCGAGGTCCTCAACCCCGACGACACGATCACCCACCTCGCCGCGATCCCCCTGGACCAGCCCCTCGCCGACCGGCTGGCCGAGGCCGCCGACGTCGTGCGCGGACACCTGACCCGCATCGGAGCCGTGGCCGGAGCCCTCATGGCGGGCGGCCGGCTGGAGCGGCCCGGGCCCGGCCCGGACGGCAAGCTGCCCGACCGCGAAGCCGGACTGGCCCGGCCGCGCGCCGCCCTCGCCGCCCTGTTCGAGCCCGACCGCGACGCGCTGCGGCTCAGCCCGGAACGCCTCGCCGACGCCTTCCAGTTGATGATCATGTCCTCCGGCCGCCCCGGCGCCCCCGACCCGCTCACCACCGCCGAGCTCGTCGACCTCTTCCTCCACGGCGCCCTGCAGAGCACCCCGCGGTGACCGGACGCCAGGCGACTGCCCCGGACCGGACCCGTAGATCACCGCAACGTCGAGGCTCCGCAGCCGCCCCCGGGCCCAGCCGGAACACTCCGGCGGGCTGAGCCGCCCCGGCGTCCCGATGGCGGCGCCCCACCTCGGTGTAGGCGCCGCCATCGCACACCCGTACACCGGCCGCTCGGCCATCGGCGTCTGCCCGGGTTGGCGGCCGTCACCCCCGGGGAGGCTGAGCGGCATGAACCAGCCCGCACTCCCGATCACCGAAACGATCACCGAAACGACCGCCGGAACGACCGCCGAAGCAACCGCTGAAGCAATGGCCGAAGCGACCACCGAGACCGTCCGCCCCGACTGGGCGGAGATCGACGGGCTCCCGACGCTCGACCTCCTGCACCTCATGAACGCCGAGGACCGGACCGTCCCCGCGGCCGTCGCCGGGCAGCTGGAGCGCATCGCCGCCGTCGTGGACGGGGCCGCCGAGCGGATGCGGCGGGGCGGGCGCCTGATCTACGCGGGCGCCGGGACGGCCGGGCGGCTTGGGGTGCTGGACGCCGCCGAGTGTCCGCCGACCTTCGGCACCGACCCCGGCCGGGTCGTCGGGCTGATCGCCGGCGGTCCGGCGGCCGTCACGTCGGCGGCCGAGGGCGCCGAGGACCGCGCCGACCTCGCCGCGGCGGACCTGGCCGCCCTGGCACTCACCCCGGACGACACCGTGATCGGCGTCTCCGCCTCCGGCCGGACGCCCTACGCGGTGGCCGCCGTCCGGTGCGCCCGCGCCGCCGGTGCGCTCACCGCCGGGCTGGCGGGCAACCTCGGCTCGGCGCTCGTCGCGGCCGCCGAGCTGCCGATCGAGGTGGTCACCGGCCCGGAGGTCCTGGCCGGCTCGACCAGGCTCAAGGCGGGCACGGCGCAGAAGCTCGTGCTCAACCTCGTCTCGACGGCCGTCATGGTCCGCCTGGGCCGTACCTACGGAAATCTGATGGTCGACGTCCGCGCCACCAACGCCAAGCTGCGTGACCGCGCCCGCCGGATCGTCACCGAGGCCACCGGCGCCGCCGACGCGGACGTGCGCCGCGCCCTGGCGGCGACCGACGGCCGGGCCAAGGACGCGGTCCTCGTCCTGCTCGCGGACGTCGACGCGCCGACCGCCGCCCGTCTGCTCGCGGACTGCGACGGCCGGCTCCGCGAAGCCCTCAAGCGCGCCTGAGGGATCCTCAGCCGAACGTCAGCTCGGCCTTTCCGGCGACCGCCCCGAGCCGCGGGAAGGAGTGCGCCACCGGCGCGCGGTGCTCCTCCCCCGTGAGCGCGGTCATCGCGTCCTCGACGAACACGACCTCGTAGCCGAGGTCGACGGCCGCGCGGGCCGTCGACTCGACGCCGAGGTTGGTCGCGATGCCGGCCAGCACGACGGTCCTGACACCCCGCGCCCGCAGCAACTCGTCCAGCCCGGTCGCGTGGAAAGCGCCGATCGTGCGCTTGACCACGACCTCGTCGGCCACCGCCGCGACCTCCGCGACCAGGTCGCTGCCCGGCGGCTGCTCGGCGACGTTCGGCCGCTCGACGCGCACGGCGACGACGGGGGCACCGGCCTCGCGGAAGACCCCGGCCAGCTCCAGCGAGGCCGCGAGGACCTCCGTGCCGGGGCGCGGGACGAGCGGGTTGGCGACGATCCGGTCCATCAGGTCGACGAGGACGAGCGCGGTGCTGCAGGCATCGAGGGTTCGCATGGCGCTCACGCTAGTGGATCTCCCGGCACCCGGAATCCGCCCCCTCTCCTCAAGCGGACTCCCCGACCTCCCCGACCTCCCCGACCTCCCTGACCTCGCCGGACTCCCCGGCCTCCCCGACCTCGCCGGACTCCCCGGCCTCCCGTGCGATCTCCGCACGGAACCCCTCGATCATGACCCGCAGCCCGTACTCGAAGTCGGCGTCGTGGTCGGCCATCCGCAGCACGTCGGCGGCCTCGCGCAGCAGCGGCAGGTCGCGCAGGGCGTCGTCGTCGTAGAGCGGCGTGTCGCGGTCCTCGACGTCCTGCCGCCAGGCCTGCTCCTCGGTGACCCAGCCCATGATGTACCGGTCGACGGCGAGCAGCAGCCGCAGGGCCGTGCGCGGCCGCAGCCCAGCCCGGCAGAGGGCGCTCACCTGGGCCTCGACTGCCGGGAGTTCATCCTCGCTGGGCAGGGTGCCGGCGTGCACGCGCGCACCGTCGCGATAGGCGAGCAGCGCACGGCGCTTCGCGCGGGCGTCGGCGGCGATCCAGTCCGGCCAGTGCTGCGGGTCGGGGGTGCGGTCGGGCGGCAGGGCCTCGGCGAGCATGGCCTCGGCCATGAGGTCGAGCAGTTCCCGCTTGTTCTTGAAGTGCCAGTACAACGCCGGTGACTGGACGCCGAGTTCGCGCGCCAGGCGGCGGGTGGTGAGCCCGTCGATGCCGACCTCGTCGAGCAGTCGCAGCGCGGTGCGCACCACCTCGTCGCGTTGCAGCGCCATGCCGACCGCCCTCCGAACCCGTTCCGCGTCGTTCGCCCGCCTTATTCGCTTGCCCACCAACTTTATCGCCGATAAGGTCGGCGCCGGAATTTATCAGTGATAAGGACAGCATCGAGGACCGCACCCATGCCCACCCCGCCCTGGCTCGACACAGCGCCCTGGCGCTCCTCCCGGGACTTCCGCCTGACCTGGACCTCCGGCACGGTCACCCTGCTCGGCTCGGTCTTCACCATGACGGCGATCCCGCTCCAGATCGCCGACCTCACCGGCTCGCCGCTCGCCGTCGGCGCGGTCGGCGCGGTCGAACTCGTGCCGACGATCGTGTTCGGCCTGTACGGCGGCGTGCTCGCGGACCGCGCCGACCGCCGCACCGTCGCCCTCGTCACCGAGATCGCGCTCGCCGTCCTCAGCGCGCTCCTCCTCGCCAACGCGCTGCTCGGCACGCCCGCACTGTGGCCGCTGTACGCGGCGGCCGGGCTCGCGGCGGCGCTCCAGGGGCTCCAGCAGCCCTCGCTGGAGGCGATGATCCCGCGCCTCGTCCCGCACGATCAGCTGGTCGCGGCCGGTGCGCTGCTGTCACTGCGCTGGAGCGTCGCCGGACTGGCCGGCCCGGCCGCCGCCGGCCTCGTGATCGCGACGGCGGGCGTCCCGGTGGCGTACCTGGTCGACGTCGCCACCTTCCTGGTCTCGACCGCGCTGCTCGCCGCCGTCCGCCCGGTGCCGTCCGAGCGGGACGCCGAGGCCCCGCAGTGGCGCGAGTTCACCGAGGGCGCCCGGTACGCGGCCCGCAGGCCCGATCTGCTGGGCACCTACCTGGCCGACCTCGCGGCCACCGTCTTCGCCCTTCCCACCGCACTCTTCCCCTTCCTCGCACGGGAGTTGGACGCCGTATGGGCCCTCGGCCTGCTCTACGCCGCCTCGGCGGCGGGCAGCCTGGTCGCCGCCACCACCAGCGGCTGGACGGACCGCGTGCACCGGCACGGCCGCTTCGTGCTCCTCTCCGCCGCGGCGGTGGGACTCGCGATGGCCGGCGCGGCAGCCGTGCCGCACCTGTGGGCCGTCCTCGCGTGCCTCGTCATCGCGGGCGCCGCGAACTGGACCGGCGACACCTTCCGCAGCGCCATCTGGAACCAGTCCATTCCGGACGAACTCCGGGGCCGCACGGCCGGGCTGGAGATGCTCATCGGCTCCGCGGGACCGGCCCTCGGCGACCTGCGCGCCGGTGGACTCGCCGCCCGGCAGGGCATCCGCGCGGCACTGCGCACCGGCGGGCTCCTCTGCCTGACCAGCGCCGCCGCCCTCTCCGCCGCCCTGCCCGCCCTGTGGCGCTACGACCGCCGCACCGACCCGCACGTCCGGGCCGTCCGCGCGGCCGCGCAGGCCGAAGAGGCGGCGCGGTGACGCCACCGGGCCGCGCCGGGGCGGAGACGCCGCGTCCGGTCGCCGGCACTCGGCAGGCAGTACTCGGCAGGCTGTACTCGGCAGGCAGTGCGAGAACGATTGACGTGAATACGCCGCCCCGGCCGCACAACCGTTGACCCCTTCCCCATCAGGCGCTTGGCTCACTCCGGGCCGGCCGCCGGGGAGTCGAGCTCGGCCCGCCGATCCCAGGGGAGGGACCACGATGAACCGAGCACGCCCGACGCGCCACGTCCTGCGCGCCGCCTGCACACTGGCCGCGGCGGCGCTGGCCTGCGCCGCGGCCGCGCCCGCGCACGCCGACGCGCCCACCGGCGCCACCGAGCGGGTGACGGTCGGCACCCCGGGCTCGCAGCCCGACGGCGCCTCGAACGCGCAGGGCCTGAGCGCGGACGGCCGCTTCGCCGTCTTCACCTCCAGCGCCTCCAACCTCCTGCCCGGCAGCGGCAACGGCCGGACCAAGGTCTTCGTCCGCGACCTGTGGACGGGCAAGGTCGAACGGGAGGACGTCAGCACCGCCGGGGCCGACGCCGACCTCGACTCCTACGAGGCCACCATCAGCGGCAACGGCCGCTTCGTGGCGTTCACGTCCTCCGCGACGAACCTCGGCTCCGGCGCCGGCCGCGCCACTCCGGACGTCTACGTCCACGACCGCCTGACCGGGAGGACCGAGCCGGTCGCCGCCACCGATCCGGCGAAGCCCCAGACCGGCCACTCCGCCGGCACCCCGTCGATCAGCTGGGACGGCCGGTACGTCGCCTTCCAGTCCGACCGCACCGACCTCGCCCCCGCCGGCGTCACCCCGCACGGCGGCACCATCTACGTCACCGACCGTCGGACCGGGAAGACCCGCCTGGTCAGCATCGGCGCGGACGGCACCGCGGCCAACGGCTCCTCCGCCTCGCCGGTGATCAGCGCGGACGGCCGCACCGTCGGCTTCATCTCCAAGGCGACCAACCTCATCGCCCAGGACAAGCCCGGCGCCCTCCCCGACGACGCCTTCGGCGACCGGACCACCGCCGACGACCTCGCGCCCGGCAGCAGCAGCACCAGCCGCACCGGCACCAGCACGGGCAGCAGCCCCAGGATCCTCAAGCCCCGCAGCTACCCGTTCTACGTCCGCGACCTCGACGACGAGGAGACCCGCCTCGCCAGCCCGGACGGCAAGGGCGGCTCGCGCGGCGTGGAGAACCCGAGCCTCAGCCCCGACGGCCGGTTCGCGGTCTTCTCCGCCCCCGTCTTCCACGGCACCGGCCCGTGGGACCGTCACTTCGAGGTGTTCGTCCGCGACCTGGAGCAGGGCACCGAGCGCTCCGTCACCGTCGCCCTCCCGGGCACCACGGTCCGCTCCGACGCGTGGGAGGGCCGGATGACGGCGGACGACCGCTGGGTCTACTTCAGCTCGACGGCCGACGACCTCGTGCCCGGGGACACCAACAACGCCTCCGACGTCTTCCGGTTCGACCTGTGGAGCAACCGCACCGAGCGGGTCAGCGTGGCCACCGACGGCTCGCAGAGCACCGGCGGGTCGAGCGCCCCGTTCGTCGACGCGTTCGGCACCACGGTGCTGTTCACGTCGGAGGACGGCACGCTCGTGCCGGACGACTCCAACAAGCTCCCCGACGTGTTCGTCCACAGGTACCGGTTCTGACGGACCGCCTCCGCCTCCGCCACCCCACCGGTTCTGACGGACCGCCACCGCCACCCCACCGGGCCTGCCGCGCGATCAACCGCGCAGCAGGCCCGTTCTGTTCACGTCAAGCGAATAGTTTCCACGACTCTGTTGACTGACACTTTGTCAACAGTTCACCATTCACGGTCTACCCGCATAGATCCCATGGTGGTGGCATGGACACACCGCCCGGCGAAGGAAGCCGGGCCGCCACAGGAAGCTCCCCACATGCTTCGTTCCCAGCGCCTCGCCCCCGCCGTGGCCGCCGTCGTCCTCACCGTCGGCGCGCTCGCCGCCGGCGGCACCGCGCACGCCGCCGCCCCCACCCAGCACCGCGCCGCAGCGCCGCTCGACCAGACCTGCTCGCAGGCCTACCTCCCACTGCCCGACCCGGCCTGCACCCCCGGCGCCACCAACCCGGACGTCACCCAGGCCACCATCGACGACACCATCTGCGTGCCGGGCTACAGCACGTCCATCCGCCCGCCGTCCAGCTACACCACCAAGCTGAAGATCCAGCAGATCGCGGCGTACGGCTACAGCGACACCAACACGTCCGACTACGAGGAGGACCACTTCATCCCCCTCTCCCTCGGCGGCCACCCGACCGACCCGAACAACCTGTGGCCGCAGCCGCACTACGCCACCGGCAGCAACGGGTCGACCTCGACGGACAAGGACAGCGTCGAGTACAAGCTCTACCGCGCCGTCTGCAACCACCAGGTGGACCTCGTCCCCGCCCAGCAGGCGATCGTCACCGACTGGACCACCGCCCTGTCGGTCCTCGGCCTGAGCTGACGGCCCGGGTGAGGGGGCAGGACCGCTGCCCCCTCACAGCGTCAACGCCCGCGCCGACGCCCGGATCGGAGCCGGGAGCTCGGTGACGCCCCGCAGGTAGCGGTCCACCGCCGCGGCCGCCGCCCGCCCCTCGGCGACCGCCCACACGATCAGCGACTGCCCGCGCCCCGCGTCGCCCGCGACGAACACGCCGTCCGCGCCCGTCGCGAAGCCGTCGTCCCGGGTCAGCGCGCCGTCCGGGCCGGTGGCGAGCCCGAGTTGGGGGATCAGCTCCTGGTCCGGTTCGGGCCCGGCGAAGCCCAGCGCGAGCAGCGCCAGCCCGGCCGGCAGGCTCCGCTCGGTGCCCGGCCGCGGCCCGCGGTCCGGCGGCTGCGCCTCGGCGAAGCGCACGGCCGCGAGCCGCCCGTCCGGGCCCGCCTCGAAGCCGACGGCCACCGCCGCGAACACCCGTGGCCCGGCCGCCGCCGCGCCCGCCTCCTCGTGCGAGGTCGTCTCCCGGTAGACCTTCGGGTGCACCGGCCACGGCTGCCCCGCCGCCCGGCGCTCCGGCGGGCGCGGGTTGATGTCGAGCTGGGTGACGGACGCTGCGCCCTGGCGCAGCGCCGTGCCGAGGCAGTCCGCGGCGGTGTCCCCGCCGCCGACGATCACGACGTGCCGGCCCTCGGCGGACAGCGGCGAGTCCGGGCGGTCGCCCTCGTCCACCCGGTTCGCCCAGGTCAGGTAGGCGATCGCCTGGTGCACGCCGGGCAGGTCGCGGCCCGGCAGCGGAAGTTCGCGGCAGGCCGTGGCGCCCACCGCGACCACCAGCGCGTCGCACCCGGCCCGCAGCTCCCCCGCCGCGACGTCCCGGCCGACGCGCACGCCGCACCGGAAGCCGGTGCCTTCTTCCCGCATCTGGTCGAGCCGCCGGTCGAGCCGGTGCTTCTCCAGCCGGAACGGCGGGATGCCGTAGCGCAGCAGCCCGCCGGGGCGGTCGGCCCGCTCGTACACCGTCGTGGCGTGCCCGGCGCGGGTGAGCTGCTGGGCCGCCGCCAGCCCGGCCGGGCCCGAGCCGACCACGGCCACCCGCCGCCCGCTCGGTACGTCCGGCGGGCGGGGCCGGTCCCAGCCGCTCTCCCACGCGCGGTCGGCGATCGCCAGCTCGACGTTCTTGATGGTCACGGCGGCGCCGTCGATCGCGAGCACGCACGCGCTCTCGCAGGGCGCCGGGCAGAGCCGGCCGGTGAACTCGGGGAAGTTGTTGGTGGCGAGCAGCCGGGAGGCCGCCGCCCGCCAGTCGCCGTCGGCCACCAGCCGGTTCCACTCGGGCACGATGTTCCCGAGCGGGCACGCGTCGTGGCAGAACGGGAGGCCGCAGTCCATGCACCGGCCCGCCTGCCCGCCGACCACCGGGAGCAGCGCCCCGGGCCGATACACCTCGCGCCAGTCCCCCACCCGCTCGTGCGCGTCCCGCCGCGCCCGCTCCGCGCGCGGGGTGGTGAAGAAGGCCATCCGGTCTGCCATAGCGGCCTCCGGCAGGACGTGCCGTGCAGGGAACGTCCGGGGCGCGCCGGACGCGCCACCGTGTGGCCACCGTACGCCCACGAAGGGTGGGGGCGCGAGGGCGGCCGGACCTACGCGCGCCGGGTGAACTCCATGGTCCAGTTCGTCACCCAGGTCGCGCCGCCGTCCGTGGAGAAGGCCTGCTCCCAGCGCGCCGAGTCCGCCGTCACGCCCGACCACACGAACCGCGCCCGCACCGGCGTGCCGTCGTACTCGTCGTCCCCGAAGAACTCGCCGCGCCCGTCCGCCCACCGCCCGGCGACCGGCGGGAACAGCGTGCCCGTGCGGGTGCTGGACCAGTACAGCGACCACTCCTCGCGCGCCGGGTCGTACAGCCGCAGGGTGAGCCCGGAGAAGCCCTCGGTCGGGAAGTCGATCTCGTCGACGTTCGCGTTGCCGCCGAAGTGCCGCGAGCCCCGCGTCACGCCCGGGAACTCCTCCCACGGGCTGCGCGGGTCGAGGAAGTCGGCGCGGCGGCGGTTGGCCACGTCCCATTCGCCCACGAGGAAGTCGAAGTCGGTTCGTCCGGTGTTGTTCTCAAGTCCCATGCCTGGACGCTAAGCCGGGTTCCCTGACATCGTGTGTCAGTGAAGTCCGAGGGGTCCCCGTGAAGTCCGCCCGCATGCTGTCGATCCTGCTCCTCCTCCAGACCAACGGCCGGATGACCGCCCAGCGGCTGGCCGAGGAGCTGGAGGTCTCGGTGCGCACCGTCTACCGGGACGTCGAGGCGCTGCAGGCCGCCGGCGTGCCGCTGTACGCGGACGCCGGGCACGGCGGCGGGTACGCGGTGCTGGCCGGCTACCGCACCCGCCTCACCGGGCTCAACGCGGGCGAGGCCGAGGCGCTGTTCCTCGCCGGGCTGCCCGGCCCGGCCGCCGCCCTCGGGCTCGGCCCCGCCCTCGCCGCCGCCCAGCTCAAGCTGCGCGCCGCGCTGCCGCCCGGGCTGCGCGCGGACGCCGACCGGCTGCGCACCCGCTTCCACCTGGAGGCGCCCGGCTGGTACGCGGAGGACGACGAGGTGCCGTTCCTGGCGCAGGTCGCCGACGCCGTGTGGCGCGGCCGGGTGCTGCGGGTGCGCTACCGCCGCTGGAAGGCGCCGACGGACGTCGACCGCCGGCTGGAACCGTACGGCCTCGTCCTCAAGGCCGGCCGCTGGTACGTCGTCGCCGGGCCGGGGCCGCGCACCTACCGGGTCGACCAGATCCTCGAACTCACCGAGACCGACGAGGAGTTCACCATCCCCGACGACTTCTCCCTGGCGTCCCACTGGCGCCGCCACGAGGCCGACTTCCACGCCCGCCTGCACCGCGGCGAGGCCCTCGTCCTGCTCGCCCCCGGCGCCGCCGCCCGCCTGAGCACCGCCGCCGCGCGCGCCGCCGAGGCCACCGGCGCCCCCGAGCCGGACGGCCGGACGCGGGCCGTGCTGCCGATCGAGTCGCTCGACCACGCCCACGCGGCCTTCCTCGCGCTCGGCACCGACATAGAGGTCCTCGCCCCGCCCGAACTCCGCGCCCGCCTCGCCGCCACCGCCCGCGCCCTCGCCGACCGCTACGCCGGCGGGTGAGCCCGCCGACCGGCCCCGCCCCCCGCCTGGAACCGCCGTGCACACGCCAGGGAGAATCCCACGCATGACCCACACCGTGCTGATCGCCGAGGACGACCGCGCCATCCGCGACTCCCTCACCCGCGCCCTGCAGCTGGAGGGCTACCGCGTGCGCACCGCCGCGGACGGCGCCCGGACGCTGGCCGCCCTCGACGAGCAGCGCCCGGACGTCCTGGTCCTCGACGTGATGATGCCCGCCCCGGACGGCCTGGAGGTCTGCCGCCGGCTGCGCGCCGCGGGCGACCGCACGCCCGTGCTGATGCTCACCGCCCGGGTCGAGGTCCAGGACCGGATCGCCGGGCTCGACGCCGGCGCGGACGACTACCTGGTCAAGCCCTTCGACGTCGGCGAGCTGTTCGCCCGCCTGCGCGCCCTGCTGCGCCGCAACCCCCCGGAGCAGCCCGTCGAGGACGTCCTGGCCGTCGCCGACCTGCGGGTCGAACCGGGCGCCCGGCGGGCCTGGCGCGCGGGCGAGGAGCTGGAGCTGTCCAGGACCGAGTTCGACCTGCTGGAGCTGCTCACCCGGCACGCCGGCTCGGTGCTCGACCAGGCCACCGTCTACGAGCGGATCTGGGGCTACGACTTCGGCCCCGGCTCCAAGAACCTCGCGGTGTTCATCGGCTACCTGCGCCGCAAGCTCGACCGCCCCGGCCTGGCACCGCTGATCCACACCGTCCGCGGCGTCGGCTACACGCTGCGCGCCTCGTGACCCGCCCGCGCCGCTTCGACCCGCGCCGGCTCCGGCCGCGCCCGGGCCTGCGCACCACCATGTCGCTGGCGTTCGCCGCGCTGGCCGTCCTGGTGGCGGTGCTGATCGGCGCCCTCGGCTACCACGCCGCCGCCGCGCTGATCCGCGACGACGAGAAGGCCGACTTCACCACCGCGCTCCAGTCGGTGGGCAACCAGGTCACCCGGCAGACGCTGTACCCCGGCGACTTCAACGGGCCGACCGGTCTGAGCGAGCAGCTGCTGCGCCCGATCCGGGTCACCGCGCAGGCGCTCGACGCCAACGGCGCCGTCCTCCCGGGCAGCTCCCACGTCGTCCTCCCGGGCGCGCCGGACGACGGCGACCTCGCCCGGGCCACCGCCCCCGCCCGGACGGTGATCGGCGTGCGGCACGTCGGCGACGCGACCTACCGGGTCGGCGTCGTCTCGCTCGGCGGCGGCCGGGGTGCCGTCCAGGTCGTGCAGGAGACCGGCGACGTCGAGGACCTGCTGTACGCCCTGCGGGGTCAGATGGCGGCCGTGGTGGCCGCCGTCGCCCTGCTCGCGGGTGCGGCCGGCTGGCTGCTCGCCCGCCGGATCACCGGACGCCTGGTGCGGCTGACCGACGTCGCCGAACTGGTCGCCGACAGCGGCCGGCTGGACGTCCCGGTGCCGGCCGCCGGGAGCGACGAGGTCGGCCGGCTCGGCCGGGCCTTCGACCGGATGCTCGGCCGGCTCGCCACCGCCAAGGAGAACCAGCGCCGGCTGGTCCAGGACGCCGGGCACGAGCTGCGCACGCCGCTCACCAGCCTGCGCACCAACCTCTCGGTGCTCCCCAGCCTGGACCGCCTGCCGCCCGCCGAGCGCACCGCGCTGCTGGACGACCTGGCCGAGGAGGCCAAGGAGCTGACCCTGCTGGTGGACGAGCTGGTGGCGCTGGCCGCCGAGCAGAAGGCGGACGAGGACCCGGTCGACGTGGTGCTGGCGGACGTGGTCCGCGAGGCCGCCGCCCAGGCCCGCCGGCGCACCGGCCGCGAGATCGCCGTGGACGCCGACGCGACCGTGGTCACCGCCCGCCCGGACGCGCTGGCCCGCGCGGTGGGCAACCTGCTCGACAACGCGGCCAAGTTCGACCCGGCCGGGGCCGCCCCGATCGACGTCGTCGTGAGCGGTCCCAGGGTCGAGGTGCGCGACCGCGGTCCCGGCATCGACCCGGCCGACCTGGAGCGCGTCTTCGACCGCTTCTACCGGGCCACCGCCGCGCGCAGCCTGCCCGGTTCGGGGCTCGGCCTGGCCATCGTCCACGAGGTCGCCACCTCGCACGGCGGCACCGCGTTCGCCGTCAACCGGGACGGCGGCGGCGCCGTCATCGGCTTCACCCTCGGCGACTGACGGGCCGCGGACGCGCGAACGGCCCCCGGAACTCCTCCAGAGTTCCGGGGGCCGTGGCGCGCGCGGGGGTCAGGCGGCGGCGAACAGCCCCCGGCCGAGCCAGTCGGCGTCGTCCTTCACGCCCGGCAGGACGAAGAAGTACCCGCCGCCGGTCGGCGAGATGTAGTCCACCAGCGGCTCGCCGACGAGGCGGGTCTGGGTGGCCTCGAACTGCCGCACCACGTCCTGCTGGTAGCAGCAGAAGACGAGGCCCATGTCGAGGTTGCCGGCCTTGTCGATGCCGCGGTCGTAGTTGAAGCCGCGGCGCAGGATGCGCGAGGTGTCGGTGTCCGCGGTGCGCGGGTTGGCGAGGCGGATGTGCGCGTTGAGCGGGATCGCCTTGCCGTCCGGGTCCTTGGCGTAGTCCGGGGCGTCGTTCTCCTGGTGGCCGTCGAGCGGGGCGCCGGTGTCGCGGCGGCGGCCGAACATCTTCTCCTGCTCGGTGAGGGTGACGCGGTCCCAGAACTCGATCAGCATCCGGATGATCCGGATGACCTGGTAGCTGCCGCCGGTCGCCCACGCGGGCTCGCCCATGCCGTCGGTGACCCACACCAGCCGGTCCATCTCGCGGGCGGAGGCGGTGTCCGGGTTGACGATGCCGTCCTTGAAGCCGAGCAGGTTGCGCTGGGCTCCGTCGGGGCGGGACTGGTTCTGGAAGCCGTCGATCCGCCAGAGGATCTGCATCGCGCCGCGGGTGTGCCGGGTGATGTCGCGCAGGGCGTGCAGGACGGTGTCCTGGCGGTCGGCGCAGATCTGCAGCGAGAGGTCGCCGTGGAGCTCGGCGGCCTGCAGGTTGTCGTTGGGGAAGGTCTTCATCGGCGCGAGCTTGACGGGCTTGGCCTTGGCGAGGCCGTAGCGGTCGTCGAAGAGCGAGGCGCCGACGCCGACCGTCACGGTCAGGTTGTCGGTGGCCACGACCGGGCCGAGGAGGCCGCTGTCGGAGGGCGGCGCGCCGACGCCGAGGTCCGGCGGGGTGCCGCCGGCGGTGAGGAAGCGGATCCGCTCGGTCAGGGTCCTGAACAGGTCCTCCAGGGCCTTGCGGTCCTGGGCGATCACCTGGCAGGAGACGAAGGCGGCGTAGCCGGGCGCCGGGGTGGTGACGCCGGCCTGGTGCGCGCCGTGGAAGGGCACGACGCCGTTGGAGGCCTGGTGGCCGTCGCCCGCGGCGGCCGGCTCGGCGGAGAGCGTGAACGCCGCACCGGTGCCCGCCAGGACGGCCGCCCCCGCGCCCGCGCCGAGCGCCGCCCGCACGAAGCTGCGGCGGGCCGGGCCGGCCGGGCAGCCGCCCTGGCCGGGGGCCTCGGCGGCGGCCTGCTGCGCGGCGGCAGCGGCGGAAGCGCCGTGCGGGAACGGGCAGGAGCCGGTGGCTGCGGTGTGGTCGGTCATCAGGCGGCCTTCCGGATCTCGAGCAGGGCGGGGATGGGGGACAGGTCTTCGAGCAGCTGGCCGGTGGCGCCGTTGAGCCGGCGGCGGGCGTCGGCGGGCAGCTTGTCCAGCGGGGTCCAGCCGTCGGCGGTGCGGGCGGCCGCGACGAGGTCGCCGACGCGCTTCATCCCGGTGTTGACCCGGACGAGGACCTGCGGGTCGCGCTCGTCGAGCAGCGGCTGGAGGAGCGTCAGCAGCTCCTGGGTGCCGGCCAGGTTGGCCTGGGTGGTGGCGAGGCTGGTGCCGCTGCCCATGTCGGTGTCGCCGGTGAGCTCGAACTGGAGGGTGTTCTCCAGGATCTCGTGGGCGCGCAGCGGCAGGTCGGCCGGGTCGAAGTCCTGGGTGGGGAAGTCGTGCACGAGGGTGGCGACGTCGCGGGCGAGGCCGTCGGCGACGGGCGTGAGGTCCGCGGCGGACTGGCCGTGCCACAGGCCGTACTCCAGGCGCAGGAAGCCGGTGAAGCCCGGGTCCGCGGTCTTGTCGGGGAGCCCGTCGGCGCGGCCGTCGATCTTGCCGTCGAGGTCGGCGAAGGTGCCGTAGGCGGCGCCGAGCGAGGCGTACTGGAGGTGTGCGGTGAGCCAGTCCGCCCGGGCGGTCGCGAGGTCGCCGCCGTGGATGTCGGCCTGGAGCTTCTGGGACTGCGTCATGAGGGTCGCGAGGCCCTTGTTGACGTAGTCCTTGTAGGCGTCGAGCGGGGCGTTGAGGTCGCCGTCGCCGACCGGCTTGACGGCCTTGACCTCGCTGCCGCCGGTGACGTGCACGGAGGCCGAGGTGACGGACTTGCCGCCGGTGGGCACGCAGCGCCAGGCGTAGTCGCCGGTGCCGATGGTGGCGGTCAGGGCGCGGGTGGTGCCGGGCGCGAGGCCCTCGACCTCGCCGTAGACGGCGCCGCTGGCCGGGTTGACCAGGTACACCTCGGAGACCTTGTCGCCGGTGTTGCGCATCTGGAAGACCTGCTGGCCGGGCAGCGGGGCGGTGAAGCCCTTGCCGCACTCCTGCTCGGAGACGGCGACGGTGGCGGCGCTGTCCTTCTTGCCGTCGCTGACGGCGATGACGGCTCCGGCGACGACGGCCGGGACGGCGACCAGCGCGGCCGGGAGCACCCACCGCGGCCGGCCGGAGGCGGCGGGCGCGGTGGTCTCGGCAGCCGCCTCGGTGGCCTTCTCCTCCGTCTGCTCAGCCGCCTGCTCGGCCGTCTTCTCCGCCGTCTTCCCGGCGGCGGGCACGGCCTGGCCGGCGCGCAGGCCCTGCAGGAACAGCGTCATGACGATGCACAGGTAGGCGACGTAGGCGACGACCTGGAGGACCGTCATGGTGACGGTGAGGTTGAGCGTGCCCTGCACGAGCGTGGCGTACCAGGACTGCGCGTCCAGGTGCCCGCTGAGGTCGAACGCGTACGACGTGGAGCCGCCGACCAGCCCGGACTCCTGGAGGTCGCGCAGGCCGTAGCCGAGCACGCCCGCCGCGATGACGATCAGGCCGGCGCCGGTGATGGTGAAGAACCGGGTGAGGTTCATCTTGAGCGCGCGCCGGTACAGGCCCCAGCACAGGCCCGCGGCGAGCACCAGGCCGACCGCGGCGCCGATCAGCGGGCCGGTGGACTCACCCGCGGTGCGGACGTTGGTCCACAGGAAGAGGGAGGTCTCCAGGCCCTCGCGGGCGACGGCGAGGAAGCTGGTGAGCACCAGCGCGCCGGCGCCCAGCGCCAGCGAGGCCTCGACCTTCGAGCGGATCTCGGCCGACAGGCTGCGCGCGGAGCGGCGCATCCAGAAGACCATGGCCGTGACGAAGCCGACCGCGATCAGGCTCAGGATCCCGCCGAACGCCTCCTGGGCGTGGCCGGACAGGTTCGCGGCGGTGAAGGTGAGCACCGCGCCGAAGCTGAGGCTGACGGCGACGGCCGCCGCGACGCCGGTCCACACCTGGGGCAGGCGCCCCTTGCGGTCGAACCGGACGAGGGTGGCCACCAGGATCGACACGATCAGGCCGGCCTCAAGGCCCTCCCGCAGCCCGATCAAAAAGCTGGGAAACGCTTCATCCCACATGCAGCGGGCTCCTCCCCCGGTCACCCCGGGTCGTACCTGTCCTCGGAGTCCCACCGCGGTGACGGGGGACGGCACAGCCGAACGCCCCGGACTGGTTCGGTCCAGGGCGCCTCGGCTTAGCTTAGGCAAACCTTAGAGGTGCAGGGAGCCACTGAACCCGCCGCCAAGGTAAGGGTTAGGTATGAAACCCACCTTCCGTCTCAGCATTCGACCCGGCCTCCGGCGCGCCGCCTTCCCGGCGCACCAGCGCCAGGACTCAGCCCCACCACTGCTCGGGAACGGTCTCCGGCTCGGCCGGGACTCCGACGGGATCCGGGACGGGTGCCACGTGCAGGTCGCCGCCGTCCGCCTCCGCGACCTCGTGGCCGGCCTCCCGCAGGACGACCGCCGCCGCTCCGAGGACGGCGGCGCGCACCCCTTCGGGCGAATCGCCGCCCGGCGGCCAGCCGACCACCACCCCCTCCGGACCGGGGCCGATCCGCAGCGGGGACGGGCCGGCGGCGTCGAGTCCGGCGCGGGAGAGGGTCGCGGTCACGTCAGCGAGGAGTTCACGGTGATCCACCATTGGCGCAGCGTAGGCCCGGGTTCCCGCGACCCCGGGCCGCGGCGCGCGCCGAAACGGTTCGGCGGCACCCGAGCGCAGCACCGGCCGCGTCCCGGACGGCCGATCGCGGGCCCCGGGACCCCCGTCCGGCCCGACACGAGCGGCCGGACGGGCCGATGGACGTGCACAGTCGGCCCCCTGCCGACAGCATGACAGAGTAAGCGATCCATCACCCTGAGCAACGGGACCAGCGGTCACCAGCACCGCGGGCCGGATCCGCCCGGCGGTCCCGTATCGAGAGGTCCCATGATCACATCACTCCGCCGGCCGGCGTTCTCGCCGACGGGCCTCCAGCACGGCACGCCGAGGACGCCGGGGAGCCCGTCGTGAGAACCGACCAGCAGTCGCAGCCGGGACCGGTGACCACCAGTACGCGTGACCAGCCCGCGAACAAGGCCGAGGCCCTCGCCGACTGGGCCGACGGCCGCCTCGGCATCTACTCCCTGGCGAAGGCCAACCTGCGCAAGATCTTCCCGGACCACTGGTCCTTCATGCTGGGCGAGATCGCGCTCTACACGTTCGTCATCATCATCCTGACCGGCGTCTGGCTGACGCTGTTCTTCAACCCGAGCATGGGCGAGGTCGTCTACAACGGCTCGTACGTCCCGCTCAAGGGCATCCAGATGTCGGAGGCCTACGCCTCCACGGTCAACATCAGCTTCGAGGTCCGCGGCGGCCTGCTGATGCGCCAGATCCACCACTGGGCGGCCATCGTCTTCATCGCCGCGATGCTGACGCACATGATGCGCGTCTTCTTCACCGGGGCGTTCCGCAAGCCTCGCGAGGTCAACTGGGTCTTCGGCGCGCTGCTGCTCTTCCTCGGCATGTTCGACGGCTTCATGGGCTACTCGCTGCCGGACGACCTGCTCTCCGGCACCGGCATCCGCTTCATGGAGGGCGCCGTCCTGGCGGTGCCGATCGTCGGCACGTACCTGCAGTTCTTCATGTTCGGCGGGGAGTTCCCCGGGCACGACATCATCCCGCGGCTGTTCACCGTGCACATCCTGCTGATCCCCGGGATCATGGTGGGCCTGCTCGCGGCGCACCTGATCCTGGTCTTCTACCACAAGCACACCCACTTCGCGGGGCCCGGCCGCACCAACGACAACGTCGTCGGCATGCCCCTGCTGCCGGTCTACACCGCCAAGGCGGGCGGGTTCTTCTTCCTGGTGTTCGGCATCATCGCGCTCATGTCGGCGATCGCGACGGTCAACCCGATCTGGGCCTACGGGCCCTACCGCCCCGACCAGGTGTCCACCGACGCCCAGCCGGACTGGTACATGGGCTTCTCCGAGGGCCTGATCCGCGTCATGCCGGGCTGGGAGATCAGTGTCTGGGGCGGCCACACCCTGAACCTCGGGGTGTTCGTCCCGCTGATGGTCTTCCCGACCGTCCTGCTGGTCATCTGGTGCTACCCGTTCCTGGAGGCCTGGGTCACCGGGGACCGCGGCGAGCACCACATCGCCGACCGGCCGCGCAACGCTCCGGTGCGCACGGCCTTCGGCGCGGCCTGGATCAGCCTGTACCTGATCCTGCTGGCCGGCGGCGGCAACGACCTGCTCGCGACCCACTTCCACCTGTCGATCAACGCGATCACCTACGCGGTGCGGATCTGCTTCTTCGCGCTGCCGGTGGTCGTCTTCGTGATCACCAAGCGGTGGTGCATGGGCCTTCAGCGCCGCGACAAGGAGAAGGTGCTGCACGGCCGCGAGACCGGCGTCATCCAGCGGCTCCAGCACGGCGAGTTCATCGAGGTGCACGCGCCGCTGCCGCAGGGCCGGATGTACACCCTCACCTCGCACGACCAGCCGGAGCCGGTCGAGCTGGAGCCCGAGGTGGACGAGAACGGCGTGGCCCGCAGGGCCGGGCTGTTCACCCGCGCGCGGGCGAAGCTGTCGCGCGGCTTCTACGGCGAGGGCAGCCGGATCGCCAAGCCGACCGTCGAGGAGCACCAGGAGATCAGCAGCGGCCACGGCCACCACTGATCCCCGCACACCCCCCGGGGCCCCCCCGCCGCCGCGGGGGGGGGGGCGCCGGGGAGAGGGGGGGCGGGGCCGCGCGCGCGCCCCCCGCGGCCAGGGGCCCCGCGGGCACCCACGGGCGCCG
>NZ_JBHWGD010000006.1:38403-80657 GCF_042733235.1 Kitasatospora sp. NPDC059722 | reverse complement strand
CACCACTGATCCCCGCACACGCCGAGGGCCCGCCGCAGCGTCTGCGGCGGGCCCTCGGCGTGTGCGGCGTCCTGTCGCGGCGTCAGCCCCGCAGGATCGCGGGCACGGCGGCGAACAGCGCGGCCGCCAGCGTCACGGACAGGCAGAGGGCAGCCCACCGGGCGCAGATCCGCCGGCACTCGCTGCGGTAGCGGGCGGCGAGCCGGCGGCAGCGGTCGACGGCACGGTCCACGACCTCCTCGGCGTAGCGCAGCCGGTCGGCGGCGTAGGCCCGCTCCAGGCTCTCGCGCTCGGCAGCCGGCAGCCAGGCGAACTGGCCGGCGAAGGCCCGGGCGTCCCGTTCGGCCGCGGCGACCTCCGCCTCCCAGGCCAGGAAGCCCTCCAGGCGGGCGATCTCCACGCGGGTGTCCACCTTCTGCCGCGGGGTCCGCGCCTTCGGCGGACGCTGTCTGCCACCCATTGACCGCTCCTTCGTGCCGTCGCCAGCTCCTTCGCAGCGAAACCACGCAACTACTATCAGTGACGAACGGAGGGTGCCGGGCGACTCGCCGAGCCCCGGGCGCCAAATGGGGCCGCGAACTCCGGACACGCTCCGCGCACGGGCGTGTACCATCGGCAAGCATTGCGACGGTGCACCCCGGGCTGGCCGGGGCACGAGCCAGGAGGTCGGCCATGCCCGATGCCGGTCGGTTCAGCGGGGCGGGCGAGCAGGGCGAGCGGGCGGTCTCGGAAGCCGCCGCCGTCCTGGAGCGCGAGTTGGCGGCCGGTCTGGCCGACGCCAAGGCGGCGGGCGAGCGCCTCGTCGACGAACACCGCGTCGACCAGGAGGAGTTCGGGCGGCTGGTGCGCCGGGTCTCGGACAACACCCACGAACTTATCGACGCCGTCAGCGCCCGGGTGCTGGGCAACACGGCCGGCGACGCCGCCGAGCACACGCGCAGGATCGCCGAGAACGCCCACGACATCGTCGACCTGCTGCTCAACCTCAGCCGCCTCGCGCCGGCCCTCGCCAACCAGGGCCTGAGCACCGCCTTCGGACCGCAGCGCACCGCCGCCGGGGAGCCCGACGAGCGGCCCGGGGAGTGACACCGCCCCGGCTCACGGGTGGCGCCGAACTGGTCGAACGGGTGCTGGCCCGCTACCGGGAGCGCACGGTGGCCGCACTGCTGCGGCACATCCCCGAGCAGAGTCCGCCCTACCTCTACGACCTGGCCGCCGACTACCCGGCCCGCCCCGGCAAGGGCCTGCGCGCGGCGCTGTGCCTCGCCACCTGCGCGGCCTTCGGCGGCGACCCGGGCCGCGCACTCAACCCGGCCGTCACCGTCGAGCTGTTCCACAACGCCTTCCTGATCCACGACGACATCCAGGACGGCAGCGAGCTGCGGCGCGGCGAACCCACCCTCCCGGCCGCGTACGGCGTCGAGGTCGCGCTCAACGTCGGCAACGCCACCCACCTGCTCGGCCTCCAGCGGCTGATGGCCAACCGGCGGGGGCTGGGGGGCGAGCTGGCCTGGCGGCTGTTCGAGGAGACCGAGCTCATGTGCCGCCAGTCGCTGGAGGGCCAGGCCCTGGAGATCGCCTGGATCCGCGACAACGCGTGCGCCCTCGTCCCCGGCGACTACTACCGGCTGTGCCTCAAGAAGACGTCCTGGTACACCTTCCTCTACCCGTGCCGCACGGGCCTGCTGGTCGCCGAGGGCCCCTCGGCGGACTCCGGCCGGCTGGACCGGTTCGGCTGGTACCTGGGCGCGGCCTACCAGATCCAGGACGACGTGCTGAACCTCGCCGGGACGCAGGAGGAGTACGGCAAGGAGATCGCCGGGGACCTCTGGGAGGGCAAGCGGACGCTGATGCTGATCCACCTCCTGGAGCGCTGCTCCCCCGCCGAACGCACCAGAGCCGAGCGGTACTTGAGCCGTACGAGGTCCCAGCGCGGCCCGGAGGCCGCCGAGGACGTGCGGTGGCTGCTCGACCGGCTCGCGGCGTACGAGTGCGTGGAGAGCGCGCGGCAGGCGGCGGCCGGGCTGGTCGCGGCGGCGGAACGGGAGATCGACGGGGTGCTCGGCGCGACCGACGCCTGCGGGGAGCAAGAGGCGGACGAGGCACGGGAGTTCCTCCTCGCGCTGCCGGGATTCGTGGTCGAGCGGGGACGCTGACGGCCTGCCCGCCACCGGGACCCGTTCGCCGGACGGTCCTTCGGGACTGAGCCCGGGTCAACTATCGTCGTCGCCGGCAACGCTCCACGAGGGCGCGTTTCACGGGAGATGCGGAGTAGCTGTGCGCATCGGAATCATCGGCACGGGCGTGGTCGGGCAGACGCTGGCGAGCAAGCTGGTGTCGCTCGGCCACGAGGTCACGCTGGGCTCGCGGACCAAGGACAACGAGAAGGGGCTGGCCTGGTCCGCCGCGGCGGGCCCGCACGGCCACTGCGGCACCTTCGCCGACGCGGCGGACTTCGGCGAGGTGGTGTTCAACGCCACCGGCGGCACGGTCGCGCTGTCGGCGCTGCGGGCGGCGGGGGCCGAGCGGCTGGCGGGCAAGCTGCTGATCGACGTGTCGAACCCGCTGGTGTTCTCCCCCGAGGGCGAGCTCACCCTCGACCCGGTGAACACCGACAGCGTCGGCGAGCGGATCCAGCGGGAGTTCCCGGCGGCCCGGGTGGTCAAGGCGCTCAACACGATGAACGTCGCCGTGATGGTCGACCCGGCCGTCCTGCCGGGCGAGCACAACCTGTTCGTCTCCGGGAACGACGACGCGGCCAAGGCCGAGGCGGTCGCGCTGCTCGGCGAGTTCGGCTGGCCGGCGGAGTGGATCATCGATCTCGGGGACATCAGCGGCGCCCGCGCGACCGAGATGATGATGCCGTTCTGGCTGCGGCTCTACCGCCACTTCGGCACCGGCGAGTTCAACTACTCGTTCAAGCGCAACGCGTAACGGCCGCCCGAGGGGCCCGGGGGCGGCGCGCGGGGAGCGGAGCGCACGGGGGACAATGGACCGCATGTCCCGACGTCGCCCCGCTCCCCGAGCCGCCGCCCCCGCGCCCCGGCTGCTGCCCTCCTCCCCGTGCCCGTGCGGCCTGTCCGCCTCCTACGGCGACTGCTGCGGCCGGATGCACCGCGGTGTGGCGGAGGCCCGCACGGCCGAGGCGCTGATGCGCTCCCGCTTCAGCGCCTTCGTCGTGCAGGACGAGGCGTACCTGCTGCGCAGCTGGCACCCGGACACCCGGCCGGACTCGGTGGACTTCGACCCGGCGCTGCGCTGGACCCGGCTGGAGGTCGGCGCCACCACCGAGGGCGGCGCGTTCCACTCCGAGGGCACCGTCGCGTTCCGCGCGTACTGGACGGAGGGCGACGAGGAGGGGGTGCTCAGCGAGAACAGCCGGTTCGTCCGGCACGAGGGCGCCTGGGTGTACCTCGACGCCCTCTCGCTCGGCTGAGACCGGCTGCCCGCTCCCGGCTCCCGCCCGCACGGCTACAGGTAGTCGTCCAGACGCCCGAGGGCGTAGCCCTGTGCCGTGACCTCGTTCAGGACCTTGCGGAGCAGGTCCGGCATCGTGGCCTTCCAGTCCTCGGTGCCCCGGAAGTGGGTGAGGATGATGTCGCCCGGGTGGAGCTTCTGGTCGTCGTAGCGCCACTCCATGTGGTCCGGGAAGGCCTCCTCGTTCCACAGCGGCACCGCCTGGACCCCGCACGACCCGGCCGCGCGCAGCGTGTCGTCGTTGTACTCGCCGTACGGCGGGCGGAACAGCCGGGGGCGGACGCCGATCTGCTGCTCCAGCTGGTCCTGCTGGGTGCAGATCTCGTAGCGCTGGGTCTCGTAGTCGTGGATCTTCAGGTTGCGGTGGTTGATGGTGTGGTTGTTGATCTCCACGCCCTGGGAGTGGAGGTCGCGGAAGTAGCCGTAGTTCTCTCGGGCGAGGTAGTCGGAGACGAAGGCGCTGAGCGGGATCCCGAGCTCGGCGGCCATCTTGTTGAACTGCGGGTCCTTCTCGGCGCCGTCGTCGACGGTCAGGAACACCACCTTGTCGTCGGTGGGGACGCGGAACACCACGGGCGGGCGGCCGTCCTTGAGCTTCACGCCCTGCATCGCACGCAGCCGGGGCCTGGCGGCCGGGGGCGGGGGCGCCTTCAGCGGCGGCTCGGCCAGGCCCCAGCGCTGGGCGGTCTCGAACGCCGCGCGGACGGCGGTCTCCTGGCGGGCGACGGCCTCGCTGCTGCTCTCCTCCTCCTTGCGGGCGAGGCCCGGCAGCATGGGCGGCGCGGCGGGCGGGCGGGCCCCCGCCCGGTCGACGGCGGGCTCCCCGGCGGCCGCCGCCTCCGCCTGGGCGGCCGGTGCGGCGCTCGGGGCGTTGGCGACCTCCGCGGCCTTGGCGGCGTTGGCGGCCTTGGCGGCCTTGGCGGCGCCGGCGGGTGCGGCCTTGGGCCCGGCGGGTCCGGACGGCCCGGCGCAGCCGGCGACGACGGCGGAGAGGCAGACGGTGGCCAGCAGACCGGTCCGCAGACCCCTCCGGGCCGGGTGACTGCCCTTCAAACCCCCATTAATGCGATGATCTGATGGTGCGTTCATAACGCCACTGCTCCCCCGGAGGGCACCCCCGTCAATCCCCCCGTCACCCGCACGGCAGAACGACCCGCCCGGGACCTTGCCCAAGCTTTGCCCTGCGCAGGACGGCCGGACGGCCCCGCACGCACCGCGAAAACCCTTTGCCGCCGGGCCACCCGCAAGGCGACCATGCGGGGTATGACCACCGGCACCACCGCACCCGGCCCGGCCTGGACCGTCGCCCCCGCCGACGTGACCACCGACGAGGCACTGGCCCTGCTGCGCGAGTACTACTACGACGTCGCCAACCGGTACGGCCGGCTGCACCACGGCGAGGACTTCGACACCGAGGTCCTGGAGGCCGGCCTGGCCGACACCCCCAGCGACGACCTCGCCGAGCCCACCGGCCTGTTCCTGATCGGCCGCTACGACGGCCGCGCCCAGTCCTGCGCCGGGCTGCGTCGCCTCGACGCCGCCACCGTCGAGCTCACCCGCGTCTACGTCCGCCCCGGCCTGCGCGGCACCGGCGGCGGCGCCCGCCTGCTCGCCGCCGTCGACTCCGCCGCCCGCGCCCTCGGCGCCGGGCGCATCGTCCTCGACACCCGCCTCGACCTCGTCGAGGCCCGCGCCCTCTACACCCGCCACGGCTACCGCGAGATCCCCGCCTACAGCACGGGCCCGTACGCCGAGGTCTGGTACGGCAAGGACCTCACCGAGGCGGCGCGGTAAGGCACTTGGGGCCTACCGGGCCAGCGCCTCGGCCAGCTCGGCGGACGAGGGCGGGTTCGCGCCGGGGCGCGAGACGGTGACGGCCGCGGCCGTCACCGCGTGCGCGAGGCAGACCGCGAGCGGGGCGCCGCCCGCGCGGGCGTGCAGGAAGGCTGCCATGAAGGAGTCCCCGGCGCCGACGGTGTCCGCGACCCGCACCGGGCGGGCGGCGACCTGCTCCCGGGCGCCGTCGGCGGTGAGCGCGACGGCGCCGGCCACCCCCAGCGTCACGGCGACGACGGCCGGGCCGAGCCCGAGCCAGTGCCGGGCGACGGACTCCGGATCCTCGTCCGGGTAGAGCCAGGCCAGGTCCTCGTCGCTGGCCTTGACCACGTGGCTGAGGGCCACGCAGCGCTCGACCCGGCGGACGGCCCCGGCCCGCTCGCCCATCAGCGCGGGCCGCACGTTCGGGTCGTAGCTGACGCTCGCCCGGCCGCGCAGGCGCTCGACGACCCCCAGCACGGCCGCCGCGCCCGGCTCGGTCACGGCCGCGATCGAGCCGATGTGCAGGTACCCGGGCGCGTCAGGCCCCAGGAGATCGACACCGTGGGGAGTTCCGAGCGTCCAGCCGATGTCGAAGGCGTACTGCGCGCGCCCCTCGCCGTCCAGCTCGACGACGGCCGAGGGCGTCCGCGCCACGGCCTCCGCGCGCACCGTCACCCCGGCCGCCTCCAGGTGCGCCCGGATCAGGCGCCCGTGGGCGTCGTCCGCGAGCTGTGTGAGGAGCGTCGCCGCCCGCCCCAGACGCGCCAGGCCGTACGCGACGTTCGCCGGGCTCCCGCCGGGGTGCACCCGGTCCGGTACGCCGTCGGCGCGGACGACGTCGGCGACGCACTCGCCGATCACCAGGAAGTTCGGGGACGTGGTCACAGCGGCTCCTGGCGGTCCGGCGCGGAAGGGGCGGACCGCAAGCCTACGGCTGTGGGCGGGCATGAGAGTACGGCCGCCGGACCTGGCCAGGTTCTCCGGCGGCCGTGGCCCCGCCCGTCAGGGGGCGGAACTCTTCGACCGTATGACGGAGGGCCACCGCGCCGCTACCGCAGTGCTCCGTCCGGGGGACGCGACCGTGTCGCGGTAAACCCGCCCGGGAGGCCGCGTCCGTCCACTACCATCCGTGCCCGGAACATCTCCCGTGCCGTCAACCCGGAGAGCGGTGGTCGCCCTGATCCCCCTGCGTCGGACCCGAGCCCGCGGCCGTGCCGGGCTCGCCCTGGTGCTCGCGCTCAGCGCGGCGCTGCTGACCACCGGCGGGCCCGCGGCCACCGCGGCGGACGGGCTGGGCGACCCCGTCTTCCCGTCGCTCGGCAACCTCGGCTACGACGCGCTCGCCTACCACCTCTCGTTCGCCTACCGGCCGGACACCCGCACCGTCGACGCCACCGCGGTGATCACCGCGCGGCCCTCCCGCGACCTGGCGAGCCTGGACCTCGACGCGCTCGGCCTCGACGTCCACGAGGTCCACGTGGACGGCCGGCCCGCCGCGTTCCGCACGCACGACGAGAAGCTCACCGTCACCCCGGGCCGGGCGCTGCGCCGTGGCACTACCGCGCGGGTGCGGGTCACGTACACCGCGGACCCGCACGCCAGGCTCCCCCACACCGGCTGGGTGCCGACCGCGAACGGCTTCGCCGTCGCCGGGCAACCCGCCAGTGCGCACACCGTCTTCCCGTCCAACGACCACCCCAGGGACAAGGCCCGCTTCACGATCGACGTCACCGCCCCGGACGGACTGCTCGGCGTCGCGAGCGGCGAGCTCACCCGGACCACGCCCCTGGGCGACGGCCGCACCACCCGGCGCTACGTCTCCCGCGAGCCGATGGCCACCGAGCTCGTGCAGGTCTCGGTCGGGGACTACACCGTCCGCGAGCGCACCGGCCCGCACGGCCTGCCGCTGCGCGACGTCGTGCCCACCGCGCGAGCCGCCGACCTAGAACCGGCCCTCGCGCTCACCGCCGACCAGCTCGCCTGGGCCGAACGGCACCTCGGGCCGTTCCCGTTCGAGGCGTACGGGATCCTGCCGGCCGACACCGACGACCCGGACGCGTTCGGCTTCACCGGCCTGGAGACCCAGACCCTGACGCTGTACAAGCCGAACTTCCTGCGCCAGCCCGAGGCGGCGATCGGCTCGCACATGATGCACGAACTGGTGCACTCCTGGTTCGGCGACAGCGTCTCCCCCGCCACCTGGGCGGACCTCTGGCTCAACGAGGGCCACGCCGACTACTACGGCCTGCTCTACCGCTACGAGCGCGGCTGGCCGGACGCGTGGGGCTACACCACCCTCGTCGACCGCATGCGCTACCTGTACGGCCTCGGCGACCAGTGGCGCCACGACGCCGGACCGGTCGCCTCACCCACCGCGGCCGACCTGTTCGACAGCCAGCGCTACACCGGCGGCGCACTCGTGCTCTTCGCGCTGCGCGAGCGCGTCGGCGAGGACGCCTTCGACGCGATCGAGCGCACCTTCCTCGCCCGCCACCGGTACGGCAACGCGACCACCGCCGACTACATCCGCACCGCCTCCGAGGTCTCCGGGCAGGACCTCACCGCCTTCCTCACCGACTGGCTCTACGGCCACCGCACCCCACCCATGCCGGGCCACCCGGACTGGACGGTCGGCGCGCAGCCGGTGGCGGCCCGCGGGGCGGCCGGGCCCGTGGAGCACGGCTCCGGCACACTCTGACGGCGGGGCCGATCCCGTACGCCCCGGTCCGGTACGCCCCGATCGCGCCCGGCCCGTGCGTCCGGGCGCCCCGTGCGCGCCCCTGCGCCGCACGGGACGGGCGGCGCATCGTGGTGCCACGGCCCGCCCGCCGCCCGGCTCAGTCCCGGCCGGCTCGCGGGCCGTCCAGCGTTCGGGCCGGGCCGGGCCGCGGCCGTCCGCCGGGGCCCGGGAAAATATCCCCGGAACGGAGACAACCCGAACCGCGGGCCACCGCGTTCCACCTGCCGTGAGGACAACACCACGCACGCGGCCGACCGGGCCGCCACGGCGGACGGGAACGACGGGAACACCATGGCAGGGGCGGCGGGATGAGGGACGCGACACCGGACTTCGAGGAGTTCGTCGCCGCCTGCGGCCCGAAGCTGCTGCGCACGGCCTGGCTCCTGACCGGCGACCCGCACCAGGCCGAGGACCTGCTGCAGACCGCGCTCGCCAAGGTCTGGCCCAAGTGGGACCGGATCTCGATCGAGCACCCCGAGGCGTACGTGCGGAAGGTCCTGGTGAACTCGCACGTCTCCTGGTGGCGCCGCCGCTGGACCGGCGAACTCCCGCACGAGGAGCTGCCCGAGCCGCCGGTGCAGCGGGCCGACCCCTTCGAGGACGTCGTGCTCAGCCAGGTGGTGGCCACCGCCGTCCGGGCGCTGCCGCCACGGCAACGGGCCGTGGTGGTGCTGCGCTTCTTCGAGGACCTGAGCATCGAGGAGACGGCCGACGTGCTGCGCTGCACGACCGGCACCGTCAAGAGCCAGACGCACCGGGCGCTCGCCTCGCTGCGCGGCAAACTGCCGGTCAGGGAACTGATGTTGGACGGGGGACGGCGTGACGGGAACTGACTTCACCGACCCGGACCGGCCGGACGGACCCGGCGGCGCCGACACCGGGGAGGAGCAGGAGCTGCGGATCCTCCTCCAGCAGGCCGCGCCGCACCTCGCCGCGCCCGAGGACCGCATCCAGCGGATCCTCGACCGCGCCGACCGCACCCGGCGTCGCCGGCGGGCCGCCGGACTGGGCGCCGGGCTCACCGGCGGACTGCTCGCCGCCGTGCTGGCCGCCGCCCCGGCGATCGCGCCCTCGGGCCCCCACTCGGGCCCGCTGGGGGCCGCAGGGGCCCCGGTGCCCGCACCGAGCACGGCCGCGCCCTCGCCCTCCCCCGCGCCCGAAGGCCCGGACGCCGTGGGGCCGTTGGGGCCGGCGATCTCGTTCAGGTCGGTTCCGGAGATGGTCGTCAACGTGCCCAAGGGCTGGTTCACCCAGGACAGCGGCGGGTCCAGCCCCCAGCGCAGCATCGGCACCCTCGCCAATCAGGAGCTCATCCCCCTGTCCAGCTGCCCCGCGCAGCAGTCGATCTGCTTCCCGGTCGGGAAGCTGTACGCCGGCGGAGTCGTCCTGACCTTCCGGCTCGTCGACGACGCCGGCACGTTCTACAGGTACGTGGGCCAGTCCGGCCCGGGCGAGGTCACCGCCGTGGGCAAGGAGTGCGCGAGTGCCGGAGGCAGCGACCAGCTGGTCGGCTACCGGACCGTCGGGACCGGTGCGACCTCGACGCTGGTCGAGCTGACCGCGTGCTTCCGGGGGCCGTCCCTGATCGCCGCCCAGCAGGTGGCGCAGGTGCTGGAGTCGATCCGCTCCGCGGAGCGGAACAGCCCTGCCGCCAAGGACTCGGTCGGCTGACCTCCGCCGCCCCTGCCCTCCGTACTCCTTCCGAAAGCCGAACCGCCATGTCCCTACCCCGTTGTGCCCTCGTCGGGCTGGGCGCGCTGCTCCTGGTGAGCTGCGCGCCCGGCCCGGCCGCTTCGCCCGCCACCTCCGTCAGCGCCGCACCGACCGCCCCACCGGCGACCGCTCCGGCCGTCACACCCGCCTCCGCGGGCCGCCCCGCACCGCCCGAACTTCCCACCCAACTCCCCGGAGTGGGACCACAGTTGCTCGCCGATGTCCCCGCCGGGACCAGGCAGGCCCTGGTCGTCACCGGCGACGGCGCCGACCTCTCGACCGGGCGGGCCACGCTCTACCGCGACGACGGCTCCGGCTGGCTCGCCGGACCGACCTGGCCCACCCGCAACGGCAACCGCGGCTGGAGCGCCGACCACCGCCTGGGCGATCTGCGCTCCCCCGTGGGCGTGTTCACCCTCACCGCCGCCGGCGGCAGGCTGCCCGATCCGGGATCCCGCCTGCCGTACGACCACGACGGGGGATTCACCGTCTCGGGCACGGGCTTCGAGGGCGAACCGCTCGCGGGCTCCTTCGACTACGTCGTCGCGATCGACTACAACCGCGTCCCCGGCTCGACCCCGCTCGACCCGCACCGCCCGAACGGCAGCGGCCGCGGCGGCGGCATCTGGCTCCACGTCGACCACGGCGGCCCGACCCACGGCTGCGTCGGCCTGCGCGTCGACGACATGCGCGAGCTGCTCCGCGCGCTCGACCCGGCGCTGCACCCGGTGGTCGTCATGGGCGACGCGGCGGCGCTGGCGCGGTGAGCTGTCCATCCCCTCTCTTCCAGATTCGGCGATCGGCCGGGGAAGAACAAGACTGCAATTTCCGGGCGGAGAGGGGGACCCTGGCACCCATGACCTCTTCTCTCCCGGACACCGGGACCAGCAGAGACTCCCTCCCCTCGACTTCCGCGTCCCTGGCCCACGTCCGCTGGATCGCCGGCGGCACCGGCAGCGGCAAGAGCACCCTGGCCCGCCTGCTCGCCGCCCGCCACGGTCTCCCGGTGTACGACGGCGACCTCGCGGAGCACCGGTGGCTGACGCTCTGCACGCCGGAGCAGCACCCGTACCTCTCCGCCCTGCGCGACCTGCCGCCGGGTGCGATGTGGGACGGCCGCACGGCGGACGAGGTGCTGCGCGCGATGCCGAGCATGCACGGGGAGATGCTCGGCTTCGTCGTCGACGACCTCCTCGCCATGCCCACCGACCGGATCGTCCTGGTCGACTACTTCGGGATCCTGCCCGCCGACCTCGCGCCGCTGCTGGGCCGGCCGGGCCAGGCCGTCTTCCTCCTGCCGACCGCGGAGTTCCGGCGGGACGTGCTCCGCGCGCGCTACGCGGATCCGCAGCGCGCGCGGGCCACGTGGGGCGGCCGCGACCCCTCGGCGGTGCTCGCCGGGCGGCTCGCGCGCGACGTCCTCTGGGACGCGGAGGTCCGTGCCCAGGCCGCCGGCCACCGGCTCGACGTCCTGACCGTCGACGGCGCCACGCCGGCCGCCGACCTGGCCGACCGGGTGGCCGCCCGCTTCGGCCTGGACCCCGGGGCGTAGCGGGCGTCAGTACCGCAGGACGGCCGCGATGTGGTCGCGCGAGGCGAGCTCGCCGGACGGGACGAACTGCACGCGGGCGCCGGTGTCGAGGGCGCGCTCGACGATCTCGTCGACCATGTCCACGCGCACGTCCGGCCCGCCGTCGTCGGTGGGCACCAGGTGGGTGTCCGTCACCCGGACGGGCTGCCAGTAGTCCTCCTCCACCGCGACGACGGCGGCCCGGCCCTGCGTGACGTTCTGCCAGACCTCGTCGATGCCGGCGGCCAGGCCCTTCACGCCCTGGGCCTGGCTGAGGCGCTCCTGGACCTCGGCGACGGCCTTGCGGCCCTGGTCGGCCACCGTCGCCCGGACCGCCTCGGCCACCGCGGCCGGGGAGGCGTGGCCGAGTCCGCCGCGCGCGACCTGGGCGGAGGCGCGCTTGGCCGCCGTGCCGACGTCGTCGAGCAGGGAGATCGCCGCCGCCTCGCCGAGCACGTAGAGCGGGCGGGCGTCGGCCTCCAGGACGGCGGCCAGGGCGGTGTCGGCCGAGCGCAGGAACCTGCGGGTCTCCTCGTCGGTGAAGGTGCTCGGCACGTTGCCGATCCGCTCCGTGCGCTCGACGTCCCAGTCCGGCCGGACCTGGTCGACCGGGAACCCGCCGTCGTGCGGCACCAGCTTCGGCCCGGAGCCGCTGAACAGGGCGGCCCGGTCGGCGGAGACGGTGAGCACCCAGTAGGGCGCGCCGGAGACGTACGCGGCGACCAGGTTGCGGGTCAGGAAGGTGTCCGAGACGACGACCCGGGCCGGCACCGAGCGCGGGAGCGACCACACCTGGTGCTCGCCGGGCGCCGCGAAGATCACCAGGCCGTCCTCGGCGTGCACGAGGTCGACCTCCGCGAGCGCGCGGTCCAGCTGCTCGACGACGTCCAGCCGGTCCGCCCGGCTGACCGCCTCGTCGGCCTGCAGCCTGGCCTTCGCCTCGGCGACGAGGTTGCGCAGGCGCACCGGGTCCTGGGTGTTGTCGGGCTCGCTGCGGTGGGTCGGCAGCAGGACGGAGACGGCCGGGTAGCGCCGGGGGCGGCGCAGCTCGGCGAGGACGGCGGAGGTGAGCTCGGCTGCGTGCATCGGGTGCCCTTCGTGTCGCGGGGGTGGCGGGGCCTGGGACGGTCGGCGAACCCGGCCGGAAGGGAGGGGCGGAAAGATCGATTTGCCGGATTCGTTCCGGAACCCCTCCCCATCCCACCCCGCTCCTAAGCCCCCCGCCACCGGAACGCCCGCGCGCCGGGCCCGTAGCCCGCGCGCCAGGCCCCCGACCCGCGCGCCCGGCCCGCGCCCCCTGCCCCGTGACCCGCGCGGTGCGGGCTCGTTAGCCCGGGCATGAAGAAGCGCAGCATGCTTGCCGTGGCCTCGCTCGCCGTCGGCGTCGTCGCCTCCCTGACCGCCCCGAGCGCACACGCCAGCGCCGTGGGCGGGCAAGAGGGGCTGCCCGCGCCGCTCGGCTCGACGGCCGACCTGGCGCCGGGGCAGGTCGGCGACGCCGGTGGCGTGGTCGGGCACGCCACCGGCTACGTGACCGGGCAGGCGGACGGGCTCGTCCCGGTCACGTCGGCGTAGTCGGGGCGGCGGCCCGGCTCAGGAGAGCGGGGCGCCGAGGTCCTGGGCCCAGTAGGTGCCGGCCGGCCCGGCGGCGACGCCGACGCCGACGTCCTTGAAGCCGCAGTCCAGCAGGTTGGACTGGTGGATGCCGCCGTCCATCCAGTGCGAGACGACGGCCGAGGGGTTGGTCGTACCGCGGTCGAGGTTCTCGCCCCACTGGGACCAGCGGTAGCCGGCCGCGGTGATCCGGGCGTCGGGGTGGACGCCGTCGGGGTTGACGTGGTCGAAGAAGTTGCGGGCGACCATGTCGTCGGCGTGCTTCTGGGCGGCGCCGTGCAGCCGCGGGTCGATCCGCAGTGGGGCGCAACCGGCCTTCGCCCGTTCGGCGTTCACCAGGTCGACGAGCTGGCGCTCCAGGCTGGGCGGGGCGGTCGCCCTGGACGCGGTGGGCGACGGGGTCGGCGTGGGCGTGGCCGTGGGGGTGTCGGTCGGGCTCGGGGTCGGCGTCGGCGTGGGAGTGTCGGTCACGGCCGCCGGGGCCGGTACCGGGAGGGCGAGCGGCGTCCAGGTCGGGGTGTCGGGCGCGGCGGCCGGGGTGGTCGGCTCCGGTGCCGCCTCCAGCGGCTTCTCGGCGGGGGCCGGCCAGACCAGGGCGAGCGTCGTGACCGCCACGGCGGCCGCCGCACCGCTCACCAGGACGGCCTTCTTGGCGGCGAGCGCGGCCCAGCCGCCGTGCGAGCCGGCCCCGGTGGCGCCCGCGGTGCCCGCCGCGCCGCCGGCTCCGCCCGCGCCGGTGGCGCCAGTCCCCGCCGCGGAGGCGACCGCGGCCGCGGTGACCTTGAAGTGCAGCAGCACCGGCGACCCCATCGGGATCGGCACCAGCGCCAGCCCGGCGAGCAGCCCCTCCGCCGGGAAGAGGTCGCGGCCCAGCCGGTCGCAGGTGGCGCAGCCGCGGATGTGCCGGGCTATGCGCTTGCGCCACACCGAGTTCGGCGTCCCGTCGAAGCCGGCGGTGACCTCGGCGAGCTCCGGACAGCGCGGGTAGGCACCGAGCGCCCGGACGACCACGCGGCCGGACTCCAGCTGCTTCTTCATCCGCTGCACCCGGACGGCGGTGTGCTGCGGGCTGAGGTCGAGCGACTCGGCGAGTTCGGCGCGGGTCAGCTCGCCGTTCGCCTCCAGCCACCACAGGGAGAGCAGTTCGCGGTCGTCCGGGTCGAGCCAGCGGGTCGCCTCCGCGACCTCCCGGCGCTGGCCGGAGAGGCCGAGCCGCAGGATGGTGAGGTCGGTGAAGTCCGCGCGGGGGTCGGCGACTTCCCACGTCTCGTCGAGGCCGCCGACGGTCGGCTGCTGCTGGCCGGCGGCGTGCCGGCGGCGGACCTGGTTCATCGTGATCGCGACCAGCCAGGAGCGGAACGACGACGGGTCGCGCAGCCCCTCCAGGCCGTCCAGGGCGCGGATCATCGTCTCCTGCGCGACGTCGTCGACGTCGGCGTGCCCGCCGAGCGCGCGCCCGGCCACGTTGTAGACGAGCGGCAGCCAGGCGGCGACCAGCGCCTCCTGGGCCTGCCGGTCGCCCGCCTGGGCGGCGCGCACCAGGGTCGTCCCGGTGCCGCGCACGTCTGTGTTGCGCACGTCAGCGTTCTGCACGTCAGCGTTCATCGTCCGCACTCCGTCTTGCCGTCTTCCGCCCGCCGATGCCTCCTCGGAGACCCCTGGGGAGTGATCAGATAACAACAATTTGCGCGGAATCGGAAAACGGGCCGGTGACGGGCCCGCGGCGGGGTCACGCCGGGGCGGCGAACACCTGGGTCCACCACGGGCCGCCGGAGCCGGTCCGGACGCCCACGCCGAGCTGCTTGAAGGCGCAGTTGAGGATGTTGGCGCGGTGGCCGGGGCTGTTCATCCAGGCGTCCATGACGGCGGCCGGGTCCTTCTGGCCGCGGGCGATGTTCTCGCCCCAGGTGCTCCAGCGGTAGCCGGTCGCCTCGATGCGGTGGTCGGCGTGGTAGCCCTCGGGGCTGGCGTGGTCGAAGTAGTTGCGGTCGGCCATGTCGTCGCTGTGCGACTGGGCGGCGGTGGCCAGGCGGGGCTCGGCCGCGACCGGGTCGCAGCCGGCCTTGGCCCGCTCGGCGTTGACGAGGTCGACGACCTGCTGGGCGTACGAGGGGGACGCGCCGCCGCCGACCGGGGTGGGCGCGGACGTCGCCGCGGGGGCGCTCCCCGTGGCGGTGCGCTGGGCGGTGGTGGGCTTGGCGGTCGGGGTCGGCTTGGTGGTGGCGGTGGCGGTCGGGGTGGGCGTCGCGGAAGCGGAAGCCGTGGCGGTGGCGGTCGCGGTGGCGGAGGCGGTGGCGGTGGGCGACGGGGTGCCCGGGTCGGTGGCGGACAGGTTGACGGGCGACTGCGGCGTACCGGGCACGAGGGCCGGCCCCCCGCCGGCCCCGGGCACCTGGATGCCCTCGTGGGTGCCGGCCTCGGCGGCCATCAGCGCGTCCAGTGCCACCGCCTGCCCCGGGTCCCGGTCGGACTGCTTGCCCGCGTACGCCGCGTACCCGGCGCCCGCCAGCGCCGCGAGCAGGCCCGTCCCGGCCACCGCGACGACGACCGTCGACACCGGGACGAACGCGCCGCGCCTGCGGCCCCGCCTGCCGCGCCCTTCGTGGCGATCGGTGTGCCGCTCGGCTGCCCGGCGCGCGGCACGCCCTCCGGAACGGCCGCCCGCGCCGTCGGCCGATCCGGTCGCCGGGAGGATGGTCGTCCTGTCTTCGCTGTTCACCTGGCCACGCTTTCTGTCCGGGTCGGCGGTCGGGTGCCGACACCTGGGAGACCCTCCGGCGCGCCGCCGATAACAAAAATTCCGAACGAATGTCCGGCGGACCGGTCACGGACCCCGCCGCGGGGACCGGGCACCGTCCGGACGGTGCCCCCGTGCCGTGTCTCCGTGCCGCGTCTCCCGGCGGGCGCTGCGGAGGCCCGACAGGGATTCTGGAGGTGTCCGAAGCCGTCCGCCCGAGGAGGTGCCATGGCCCTGCGCGAGCTCGCCCTCACCTCCCGGGCCGTCGCCGCCGAGTCCGGCCGCAAGGCGAAGACCGCGCTGCTCGCCGCGTGCCTGCGGGAGTTGGGACCGGACGAGGCACCGGCGGCCGTGGCACTCCTGTCGGGCGAGTCGCAGCGGCTGCGCACCGGCGTCGGGTACGCGGGCCTGCGCGACCTTCCGCCGCCCGCCGACGGGCCCGGCGAGCTCGGCGTGCGGGAGGTCGAGCGGGAGCTGGAGCGGATCGCCGCGGTGCACGGGGCCGGGGCGCAGGGCGAGCGGCGGCGGCTGCTGACGGAGCTGTTCGGCCGGGCGACCGAGGTCGAGCAGGGGTTCCTGCGGGCCGTGCTGGTCGGCGAGTTGCGCCAGGGCGCGCTGGACGCGGTGGTCGGGGACGCCGTCGCGCAGGCGGCCGGGGTGCCGGTCGCGGCGGTGCGGCGGGCGCTGATGTTCCGCGGCTCGGCCCGGGCGGTGGCCGCGGCGGCGCTGACCGGCGGGGTGCCCGCGCTGGCCGCGTTCCGGCTGGAGGTGGGACGCGCGGTGCGGCCGATGCTGGCCGCGTCCGCACCCGACGTGGCCTCGGCGCTGGAGCGCACCGGCCCGGCGGCGCTGGAGTGGAAGCTGGACGGCATCCGGGTCCAGGTGCACCGGGACGGCGGGGACGTCGCCGTGTTCACCCGCAGCCTGGACGACATCACCGCGCGCGTGCCCGAGGTGGCCGAGGCGGCGCTCGCGCTGCCGCTGCGCTCGGCCGTGCTGGACGGCGAGGCGATCGCGCTCGGGCCGGACGGCCGCCCGCGCCCGTTCCAGGAGACCGCGGCGCGGACCGCCACCCGCCGGGACCCGGACCGGCTGCGGGCCGAAGTGCCGCTCAGCGCCTACTTCTTCGACCTCCTGCACCACGACGGCGAGGACCTCGTCGACCGCCCCGGCGGCGAGCGCTGGGCGGCGCTGGCCGACGTGGTGCCGCCCGGCCTGCGGGTGGCACGCACGGAGACCGGGGACCGCGCCGAGGCGCTGGCGTTCTTCCGCGACACGCTGGCCCTCGGCCACGAGGGCGTGCTGGTCAAGGACCCCGCGGCCGGGTACGCGGCCGGCCGGCGCGGCGCGGGCTGGATCAAGGTGAAGCCCCGGCACACCCTGGACCTCGTGGTGCTGGCCGCCGAGTGGGGCAGCGGCCGGCGCCGCGGCCGGCTCAGCAACCTGCACCTGGGCGCCCGGGCGGCGGGCGAGCCCGGGCTCGGCCCGTGGGTGATGCTCGGCAAGACGTTCAAGGGCCTCACCGACGAGACGCTGGCCTGGCAGACCGCCGAACTCCTCGCCCGGGAGACCGGCCGGGACGACCGGACCGTGCGGGTCCGGCCGGAACTCGTCGTGGAGATCGCCTTCGACGGCGTCCAGCGCAGCCCCCGCTACCCCGCCGGGCTGGCCCTGCGCTTCGCCCGGGTGGTGCGCTACCGGCCGGACAAGGACCCGGCCGAGGCCGACACGGTCGCCGCCGTCCGGGAGATCGCGGCCGCCGAAGGGCTGTGAGCGGGGTCGCGCCGAACCACCCTTGACAAACTGACGTCAAATCAAACCTCGTGCTGCCAAAGGTCGTTCCGTCCCGGACCGAATCGGCCAATCTGCGCAAACCCGCCACGACACCCTCCGGGTGCGCCGCACCACCGGGTTAGGTTGGCAATGCCCAGGTTGGCATTGCCAACGAGCAACGAGTGCAGGAGGGAACGCCCATGAAGGTGAGCCTCGACCGGGACCGCTGCTGCAGCTCCGGCCTGTGCGTCTCGAACGCCCCGGAGATCTTCGACCAGGACGACCACGACAGTCTGGTGAGACTGCGCCGGACGACCTTCCAGCCGAGCGAGTACCCCGACCTCAGACTCGCCGCCGAACTCTGCCCGTGCGGCGCGATCACCGTCACCGAGGACACCGCCCCGGCCGACGGACCCGCCGCGACCGGCCGTTAGCCCAGCGCCTGCGCTCCACCCGACCCCACCCGGGAGATCCCCACCGCGACGCCGAGGAGTACCGCCTTGACGACCACGCCCGCGCCCACCACCCCGGTGCTGCCCGCCCCGCACGACATGCGCTGCCCGTTCAGCCCGCCGCCCGCCTACACCGACGCCGCCCGCACCGGCTCCGTCAGCCGCGCCGCCCTGCCCGACGGCACCCCCATCTGGCTCGTGACCGGCTACGCCGAGGTGCGCACCGTCCTGTCCGACCAGCGCTTCAGCGCCGACGCCCGCCACCCCGCCTTCCCCCTGTTCGCCCCCGACCGGCGTGAACTCATCGCCGAGAACCCGGCGTTCATCCGGCTCGACGACCCCGAACACGCCCGGCTGCGCCGCATGGTCACCGGGGACTTCCTGGTCAAGCGGGTCGAGGCGATGCGGCCCGAGATCCAGCAGATCGTCGACGACGCCCTCGACCGGATGACCGACGGCGTCACCGAGGCCGACCTGGTCGGCGCGTTCGCCCTCCCGGTCCCGTCGCTGGTGATCTGCCTCCTGCTCGGGGTCCCCTACGAGGACCGGGAGATGTTCCAGGCCCTTAGCGCCACGCTGCTCAACACCTCCGCCCCCAAGAAGGAGGTCGCCCGGGCCAACGACGAGATCCTCGACTACCTCGGCGGACTCGCCGCCCACAAGAAGGAGCACCCGGCCGAGGACATCCTCAGCCGCCTCGCCGCCCGGGACGACCTCACCCTGCGCGAGATCGCCTCCACCGGCGTGCTGCTCCTGATCGCCGGCCACGAGACCACCGCCAACATGATCGGGCTGTCCACCGTGCTGCTGCTCCGGCAGCCCGAGCGGATCGCGAAGCTCGCCGACCCGGCCGCCGTGCCCGGCGCGGTCGAGGAACTGCTGCGCCACACCACGATCGTCCACACCGGCCTGCCGCGCGTGGCCGTCGAGGACATCGAGCTGGACGGCACGCTCATCCGGGCCGGGGACGGCGTCTTCGCGATGCTGTCCACCGCCAACCGGGACGAGGGCATGTTCGGCGGCCCCGACCGCACCTCGCCCGACGACGTCGACCTCGACCGCGACGCCCGGCGCCACCTGGCCTTCGGCTTCGGCGTGCACCAGTGCCTCGGCCAGCCGCTGGCCCGGGCCGAGCTGCAGATCGCGCTCGCCACCCTGTTCCGCCGACTGCCCGGCCTGCGGCTCGCGGTGCCCGAGGACGAGTTGCGGTTCCGCTCCGAGAACATCATCTACGGACTGAAGTCGCTGCCCGTCACCTGGTGACCCGGCTGGCCCCCGGGCCGGGGCGGGGGCAGGCTGGAAGGGCGAACGACAGACCCGGCCTGCCGCGCCCCGTCGAGGCGTGCCCGGACCGGCCGAGGAGACGGAGCCCGCAGATGACCGACATGAGCGACCGGGCCCACGTGAGCACCGAGACCGACGAGGACGTCCGCGCCGCGGACCCCGAGGAGGGCGTCACCTCGATGCAGAACCTTCACGCGCAGGACGAGTCCCGGGCGGAAGGCGAACCCATGCTGGACGAGAACGGTACGAGCAGCAGCTGACCAGCTGACGGACGAGGGCGTGTCTTCCGGTCCGAGCCGGAAGACGCGCCCTGAGGCCGCCCGGACGTCCCGGGCGGCCTCCGGCTACCGCTGGTGTCGCTCCCGGACGGGCGGCCGACCGGCGGGGGAGGATAGGCGCATGACCGAGCACACTCAGGGCGGCGGGCGGGTCCAGCCGCCCGCGGACCCGCGCGCTTCGTGGGCGACCTGGACCACGCAGTCGATCATCAGCGGGCCCGGCGGGGTCACCACCGCCGAGGTCGGGCCGATCTCCGGCGACCTCACCGTGCACACCACGTGGGTGGACGGCGAGGCCCGGCTGACCGTCCAGTACACCGGCGCGCTGGACTGGTACACGGTGTCCGGCAGCCCCGTCCCGGCGGCGGACGAGACGACCGCGCGGGCGATCCACCAGGCGATGGTCAACGGCGTCAAGGCCGGCCGCGGCGCCGCGGCACCGCCCGTCGCGGGGTAGCCGGGCAGCGGGGAGCCGGCCAGCGGGGTAGCCGGGCAGTCGGCTACCGCGCGGCGGCGTCCCAGTAGGAGGCGTCCGCCGGACGGCGCCGGCGCAGGTCCTCGCGGACCTCGCCGGCCAGCCGTCGGGTGTCGCGCCGGTTCACGGTGGCACCGATGCCCGCGCCGACCAGCAGCGGCGTCACCGAGGGCAGCCGGCGCAGCGAGCTGCGGGTCAGCCGGCGCCGGACCTGCTGGCGCACCTCCGCGCCGAGCGCCAGCGCGGCGAAGCCCGCCGGGCGGGCCAGCAGCGTGGCGTCGACGCCCCGGCGGTTGGCCCACGCGGAGAGGTAGGCGGTGGCCCGCTGGGTGACGCTCCCGGTCGCCGGGACGCCGTAGACCTCGTGCAGCTCGGCGATCAGCTTGACCTCCACGGCCGCCACGGCGAGCGTCTCGGCCGCGATCTCCACCGGCATCGCGGGCGGCACCGGCAGCATCGCCGCCGCGCCGACACTCGCTCCGAGCGCGCCCGACGCCCTGGTCGCGCCGAGCACCAGCAGGTCGGCGAGCTGCTCGGGGTCGGCGGCGCCGGGGTGCTGGGCCCGCAGCGTGGCCAGGCTGCGGACCGGGATGCGCGGCGCGGCCCGCACGAGCTGCTCGGTGAGCGCCCGGCCGCCGATCGCGGCGCCCTTGGCGGCGGCGCGGCCACCCGTGCCGAGCCGCCGGGCGACGCCGCGCACCAGGGACCGGCCGCGGCCGCCCTCCGCCCGGTACTCGGCCACCTGCCACTCGCCGACCGGCCGCTCGGCCTCCTCGACCAGGCCGGCGAGCTCGTCCGCGAGCTGCTCGGGGACGGCGGCACCGGGCTCGGAGCGGTCCGAACGGCCGGGCTTGCGGAAGATTGCCATGCACATCCGCTACCCGGTCCGGGCGGGTGCTAGTCGGTTCGTCGCGCCCTCCGGCCCTTATGGCAGCGGCTCGGCGTGCACCGGGAGGTGCGGGGACTGGTGACCGCCGCTGGCGAGCATGCGGACCTCGCCGGCGTCGCTGATCTCGGCCCGGACGATGCCGCTCGCGTCCTCGTACACCGGATGGCCGCCCGGGCCCGTCGCGCTCGTGCGCGCGACCACGACCACGTCCTGCGGCGCCTGGGTGCCGGGGGTGCCGGGGAAGGTGAGTGCGTAACGTGTGGGCGGGTTCATCACCGACCTCCTCCTGGTACCTGTACGCCCTGCCCGCGTCCCGGGGCCGTCTCCCGGCCCGGTGGGCGGCGGTCTACGCGGTGGCCTCGGCCGTGGCCCGGGCGGAAGCGCCGCGGACCTCCAGTTCGTCGAGCAGCCGGGCGGTCGCCTCGGTGACCGCCTCGACGGCCCGGTCGAAGGCCTCCCGGTTGTGCGCGGCCGGGGCGCGGAACCCGGACACCTTCCGGACGTACTGCAGCGCGGCGGCGCGGAAGTCGTCCTCGTCGGCGTCGGGAGTCACGGGGGGTCGCAGCGTCTTGATGTTGCGGCACATGCCCCCAGTCTCCCGCGCGGGCGGCCCGCTGGCGAGCCCTTCCGACGAGCCCGTGACGTCACCCGGCGTGTCCGCCCCGGCCGGCCGCCTCCGCACCACCCCGCGTCACCGGCCCGTCATGATCGGCTTACGGGACCGTCACCCGGGCGGATTAGGATGCCGGACGAACGAATGCGCCCCGATCCGTCCGCACTTCTCCCCCGGAGCCACCCCCTTGCCTCTCGCGCTGGTCGCCCTGGCCGTCACCGCGTTCGCCATCGGCACCACCGAGTTCGCCGCCATGGGGCTCCTCCCCCAGGTGGCGGACAGCCTGCACGTCTCGATCCCCCAGGCCGGCTGGCTGATCTCCGCGTACGCCGTCGGCGTCGTGATCGGCGCTCCGCTGCTCACCGCGCTCGCCGCCGGACGCCCGCGCAAGGCGGTGCTGGTCGCCCTCGCCGGGGTCTTCGCCACCGGCAACCTGCTGTGCGCGCTCGCCCCCGACTTCTGGACGCTCGCCGCCGCCCGGCTCGTCACCGGGCTGCCGCACGGCGCGTTCTTCGGCGCCGGAGCGGTGGCCGCCGCCGAACTGGTCGCCCCCGACAAGAAGGCCCGCGCGGTCGCCGTCATGTTCTCCGGCCTGACCGTCGCCAACATCGTCGGCGTGCCCGCCGCGACCCTGCTCGGGCAGCACCTCGGCTGGCGGGCGACGATGCTCGTCGTCGTCCTCATCGCCGCCGCCGGCACGCTCGCCATCGCCCGCCTCGTACCGCACCTGCCCTCCCCCGCCCAGTCCGGGCTCCGGCACGAGCTGCGCGCCTTCCGCAGCGGGCAGCTGTGGCTGGCGCTGGCCACCGTCGTCTTCGGGTGCGGCGGGTTCTTCGCGTGCTACAGCTACATCACGCCGCTGCTCACCGAGGTCTCCGGGTACGCCACCGGGTCCGTGACGCTGGTGCTCGCGCTGTTCGGCGTCGGAATGACGATCGGCAACGTGCTGGGCGGCTTCGCCGCCGACCGGGCGCTGCGGCCGACCGTCTGCGCGGCGTTCCTGCTGCTGGCCGCCGCGCTCGGCCTCTTCGCGGTGACCGCGCACGCGGAGTGGTCGGCGGCCGTGACCGTCGTGCTGATCGGGCTGTTCGGCTTCGCGATCGTGCCGGCCGTGCAGACCCTCGTCATGCAGAAGGCGCGCAGTGCGCCGACGCTGGCCTCGGCGACCGTGCAGGGCGCGTTCAACCTGGCCAACGCCCAGGGCGCGTACTTCGGCGGCCTCGCGCTGGACGCCGGCCTCGGCTGGACCTCGCCGACCCTCGTCGGCGCCGGGCTCGCGGCGTCGGGCGCGGTGGTCGCGCTGCTCGCGTGGGCCGCCGACCGGCGCCGGCCCGCGGACGGTGCGCCCGCGGCGCCGGTGCCGGCCGGGGAGGCCCGGGAGGCCGCGGCCGTCTGGGGCACGCCTTAGCCGACGGGCTCGATGTCCCGGTGGGCGTCGGCCAGGAGCTGGTAGCCGGCGCCGTTGAACTTGATCCCGGCCCGCTCGTCCTCGGTCAGCTCGCGCCGGACCTTCGCGGGCACGCCGGCGACCAGCGAACCCGGCGGCACCTGCATCCCCTGCGGCACCACGGCACCGGCCGCGACCAGCGAACCGGCACCGATCCGGGCGCCGTTGAGGACGGTGGCGTTCATCCCGACCAGGACGTCGTCCTCGACGGTGCAGCCGTGCAGCACCGCGTTGTGCCCGACGGAGATCCGCTCACCGATCACCAGCGGGAAGCCCGGGTCGGCGTGCAGGGTGCAGTTGTCCTGGATGTTGCTGCCCGCGCCGACCGCGATGGCTTCGGCGTCGCCGCGCAGCACCGCGCCGTACCAGACGCTCGCCCCGGCGGCGACGGTCACGTCCCCGACCACGACGGCGTTGGGCGCGACGAACGCCCCGGGATCGACGGCGGGCACCCTGCCCCCGACGGCGGCGATCAGCGGCTCTGCCATGTCTCGTCCTCCTGCTGACGATCAACTGCTCTCTCGCCGGTCACCGTAGGACGTCGGCCGACGGCACCGGAAGAGGGGTCCGTCCCAGCGACCGCCGCCTGTCCCGCAACCGGCAGCCGCATCCCCCGTTTGGGCGACTTTGCATCGGAATGGCCGAGGCGAGTTGTAAAGTCTTTACATGACCACCGCTCCGCACGACCGGTCAGAGGTTCCGGCCACCGTGCCCACGGTGGCGCTGGCCGATGCCCGCGCCGAGCTCTCGAAGATCGTCACTCTGGCCGAACACACCGGCCGCATCACCGCCATCACGCGCTACGGCAAGCCCGTCGCCGCAGTCGTGCCGGCCGCGTTGCTCCACCTGCTGTCCGGCGCCCACATCGGGCCTCGCCCCATGGCGGCCACGGACATCGAGCGGATCGCCGCTCGGGCCCGGTCCGCGGACACCCAACCCTCCAGCGACGACATCCGCACGGTCATGGACGACGTCAAGGCCGACAGTCCCGATCCCCATGCCGTCGCAGCCCCCGCCGACTTGCGGGAAGAACGCGTACGCGCCATCGCCGAGGCGCTCAGCGAATGGATCGACACTCCGCTCTCCGCCGTCATCGGCGTGCACCGGCCGCGCGCCGAGCCGCCCGTTGACAGCGAGCCCGGAGCCGCTGACAGCGAGCCGACCATAGGTGACGTGCTGGAAGCCCTGGCCATCCGAATCAGCCGCGAGGCAGCGGAGTGATCGTCATCGATGCCAGCGCGACCGTCGAATTACTGGTCGGCACCGGACCCACCGCCGACCGCGTACGGGAGCGCCTCATCGGCGAGGACGTGTACGCCCCGGCACACCTCGACCACGAGGTCAGTCGTGTGATCTGCCGCCTGTGGCAGAAGCACCTGCTCGCCGAGGCCGACGCAACCGCTGCGGTCAACGATCTGGACGCCCTCGACGTCCAGCGCATCCCGATTCCCGGGCTGCTCCAGCGGGCTTGGTCGCTGCGGGACAACACCTACGTGGGTGACGCGTTCTACATCGCGCTCGCCGAGACGTTGCTCTGCCCGCTACTCACGACCGACGCGAAGATGGCAGGTGTCCCTGGGATCACGTGCCTCGTGGAGCACGTCCCAAAGGTCTGACATCGCACGGTACTTGCCCCATCCGGCCCCATCCGGCCGCGCCCCCGGGGTGGGGCGGGGGCGCGGCGGGGGCGCAGGTCAGGAGGCGGGGGCCTTCGTGCGGAGGACCTCGATGAAGGCGCGGAGCCAGGCGGGGTGGTCGGGCCAGGCGCGGGCGGAGACGACCACGCCGTCCACGACGGCCTCGGCGTCGACGAACTCGGCGCCCGCGGCCTTCACGTCCGGGGCGAGCGCGGGGTAGGCGGAGCTGCGGCGGCCGGCGAGGTCGCCGGTGGCGGCGCTGATCAGCGGGCCGTGGCAGATCTGCGCGACCGGCTTGTCGCCCGCGAAGAAGTGGCGGACGATGCGCTGCACCTCGGGGTCGTTGCGCAGGTACTCGGGGGCCCGGCCGCCGGGGATCACGAGCGCCACGTAGTCGGCCGGGTCGACGTCGGCGAAGGCGACGTCCGCGGGCCAGGTGTAGCCCGATTTCTCCGTATAGGTGTCGAATCCGTCGACGAAGTCGTGCACGACGAACTGGAGGCGCTTCTTCGTCGGCGCCGCGATGTCGACCTGGTAGCCCTCCTCGCGCAGCCGCTGGTACGGGTAGAGCACCTCCAGCGACTCGGCGGCGTCCCCGGTGACGAGCAGGATCTTCGATGTCATCGCCGACATCCCTCCGTGTGATCGATCGTCAGGCACGAAACGGGCCGCGGGCCCGGTACAACCTCCCGCACCCGCCGCGGCGTTCGCAACAGGGCGCACCGGGTGAACTGCGGCGCGTGACGGTTCTCGCGCGCCCCGAAAGGGCCGTGCGCGCCGGGCCCTGGCCGTCCTAGACTCCTCACCGCACGAACCACGTTCCAAGGAGTCACATGTCGGACCGCACCACCTACCTCGTCCTGGCGGGCTACGAGAACTCGGGGCCCGAGCACTGGCAGACCCGGTGGGAAGAGGCCGAGCCGGAGGCGTTCCGTCGGGTCCAGCAGGCCGACTGGGACCGGCCGGAGGCCGGGGACTGGGTGGCCCGGGTGGACGCCGCGGTCGCGGAGGCCGCGGCGGCGGGGCCCGTGGTGCTCGTCGCGCACAGCCTCGGCTGCATCACGGCGGCGCGCTGGGTGGCCGGTGCCGCCGCGGAGCGGACGGCCGCCGTGCGGGGTGCGCTGCTGGTCGCGCCCGCCGACATCGACAACGCCGACGTCCCGGTGCTGGCCGGCTTCCGCCCGGTGGCGCTGGCGCCGTTCCCGTTCCCCGCGGTGGTGGTCGCCAGCACCGACGACCCGTGGGTGACGACCGATCGGGCGCGGGAGTTCGCCGGGGCGTGGGGTGCCCGGCTCGTCGAGGCCGGGGCCCACGGGCACCTCAACTCGGCGGCCGGACTGGGAGACTGGCCGGCGGGCCGGGCACTGCTCGCCGAGCTCTGACGGCAGCGGGCCACCAAAGACGGGCAACCGAAGACGGGCAACGACACCGAGGCTCCCCCTCCGGGAGCCCTCGCACCGACGACCGGGGGGACGACGGGGGATGCGCGGACGAGTCACGCCGCGGATGCGGCGCACACTGGTGCGGGCGCTCGCGGGCGCCGGGCTGGCGGCCGTCCTGCTCTACACCGTGGGGCAGTGGGAGAGCCGCTCCGGCGGCCGGATGCAGGTCGCCGACCTGCTGAACCGGCCCGAGGCGCTGCTCGGCGCGGCGCTGGCCGCGATGATCGGCGCCGCGTGGCTGGCCGACCGGCGCAGTGCCGTGCGGTCGGCCACCCGGGCGGTCACGGTCACCGCCGGGGTGGTGTTCCTGCTCGGCGCGGTCGCCGTGCACAAGGTGTCGGCGGCGGAGACGCGCAGCCGCGAGAGCGCCCCGGCGGGGGCCGAGCGGGCGCTCGTCGTGGTGCACCGCTCGTACGGGACGGGGCCGGAGCCGGGCGAGCACTGGCAGGTGCTGCTGGAGTCCGGCAGCGGCTGGGACGCCCGCCGCTGGACGCTGGCCGACGTCGGCGGTGCGCCGGGCGACGGGCGGCTGGTGCAGGCGAGTTGGACGGGCCGGGACCGGATCACCATCGTGACGGACGCCTACCAGCGGGTGTTCACCGTCGACCCGGACACCGGCGATCCGGTGGAGGCGCGGTAGGCGAACGGACGGAGGGCCCCGCAGGAGCGTTCCTGCGGGGCCCTCCGTCCGTCGTCCGCCATCTGCCGTCCGCCGTCCGCCCGGCTCAGCCGTCGTCGGAGTGGTCGGGTGTGGGCGTGCCGTGCGGGCGTCCGGGGCCCTGGGTCGTGCCGCCGGGGCTGCCGGAGGCGGACGGGCTGCCGCTCGGGCCGGCCGGGTCGCGCTTGGGCGGCGGGTCCGGGATGTAGACGGTCGTGAAGTCGTCCTCCGGCATGGACTTCACCGCGTCGCTCATCGCCTGCCGCCAGATCGGCCCGGGGCCGGTCGCGCCGAAGACCTCCTCCTGGTAGTGGCCGCCGATCCGGATGTTCTTCATCGGCACCTTGGTGCCCGGGCTGCCCAGCCACACCGAGCCGGCCAGGTTGCCGGTGTAGCCGGTGAACCAGGCCGACTTCTTCTCGTCGGTGGTGCCGGTCTTGCCGGCGATCTGGCGGCCGTCGTCGAGGCCGAGGTCCTTGCCGGTGCCCTTCTCGGTCACGCCGAGGAGCACGGTGTTGACGACGTCCGCGGTGTTCTGGGACATCACCTGGTCGCACTTGGCGGGGGGCACGGGGACGTCCTTGCCGTCGACCGTCGAGATCCGGGTGATCGCGGCCGGCGCGCAGTACCTCCCGCGGGCGGCGAAGGTCGCGTACACGTTGGCCATGGTCAGCGGGCTGACCTCCTGCGTGCCGAGGCCGATCGCGGGCACCTCCTGGAGCGCCTCGCCGCTGGCCTTGGCCGTCACGCCCAGCTTGTTGGCCATCTGCTTGACGGCGCAGAGGCCGATCTCCTGCTCCATCTGCACGAAGTAGGTGTTGACCGACTTGGCCATGGCCTCCTTGAGCTCGTAGGGGCCGACCTCGCTCGCGCTCTCGTTCGGGATGGTGCCTTCCTTCTTGCCCTTGCTCAGGTTCTTCCACGTGCCGTTGCAGGTCGACATCGTCGGCCAGTCCATCCGGTTCGGCGCCGAGTAGGACTGGGTGGGCGGCAGCCCCGCCTCCAGGGCGGCGGCGGCCACGATGGGCTTGAAGTTGGAGCCGGGCTGGAAGCCGATGCCGCCGCCCATCACCGCGTCGACGTTGTAGTTGACGACGGTCTCGTTCTTCTCCTTCGCGAGGCCGTACGGGCGGGTCTGGGCCATCGCGAGGATGTCGCCGGTGCCGGGTTCGACCATCGTCATCGCCGCCGAGACCGGGTCGGTCACGTACACCAGGTCGGAAACGGCCTTCTGGGCGGCGGCCTGCTTCTCCGGGTCCATGGTGGTGAAGATGTTGAGGCCGCCCTGGTCCCACAGCTTCTTGCGGTCGGCGGCGCTCTTGCCGAACGCCGGGTCCTGCTTGACGACGTGGCGCACGTAGTCGCAGAAGAAGCCCATGCCCGCCCTGGCGGTGATGCAGCCGTTCTGCGGGTCGCGGTAGTTGAGGCCGAGCGGCGCGGCCTTGGCCTCCCGGGCCTGATCGGCGGTGATGTGCTTGTTCTCCACCATCTTGTCGATGACGGTGTCCCGGCGCTTCTGCGCGGCCACCGGGTGGAGCTTGGGGTCGTACTGGGACGGGTTCTGCACCAGCCCGGCGAGCATGGCCGCCTCGGGGAGGGTGAGGTCCTTGGCGTCCTTGGCGAAGTAGCGCTGGGAGGCGGCCTCGATGCCGTACGCCTGGTGCCCGTAGAAGGTGATGTTCAGGTAGTTGGTGAGGATCTGGTCCTTGGTCAGGTCCTCCTCCAGCTTGATGGCGTACTTGAGTTCCTGGATCTTGCGGCCGAGCGTCTTGCGCTGGGCCTCGGCGACCGCGACCGGGTCGTCGCCGGCCTTCTCGACGTTGACGTTCTTCACGTACTGCTGGGTGAGCGTGGAGGCGCCCTGGACGGTGGCGCCGCTCTCCGCGTTCTTGGTGATGGCCCGCAGGATGCCCTTGAGGTCGACGGCGCCGTGCTCGTAGAAGCGGGCGTCCTCGATGTCCACCTGGGCATGTCTGATCAGCGGTGACATCTGCTCGGCCGGGATGACCGTGCGGTCCCGCTCGTAGACCTTGGCGATCAGGCCGCCCTTGGCGTCGAAGATCTGCGTCGCCTGCGTCAGTGGAGGCGTCTTGAAGTCGTCGGGGATGCTCTCGAAGCTTTCCGCACCGTTCTTCGCACCCAGCCCGATCGCGCCGGCCCCGGGGAGCACGATCCCCGCGAGCAGGACGCCACCGAGCACACTGCTGCCGAGGAACGTGGCCGTGTGCCCGACCAGCCCGAGCGGGGTTTCCCGGCGCCGGGGTCGTGGCACCCACGTGTCGCCGGGGTCCGGGGCAGGTATGCGGCTCTTCCGTGACATAGCTGGAACACTACGGCCACGAAAAGCCGCTGAGGAGCGGGTGTTGGCCAAGCTTTGTCACAAAACCGCGACAGGTTCGACTCATTCGAGACGATCGGTCACACGTCCGGGCGGAGGCCGGGGCGATCACTCACGGTTTGTCGGCCCCCGCCCGGTTTGGCACGCGTGGATCATGTGCGCGTCATCCGGCCGGGCAGGTCACGTCCTCGGCGGGGAGCCGCCCGCTGAGCAGGAACGCGGTGACGGCCGCGTCGCCGCAGGCGTTGCCGTTGGCGGCGTACGCGTCGTGGCCGCCCGAGTCGATCGACACCATGCGGGCTCGGGGGCCGAACGCCTTACGGAGCTTCAGGGCACCCTGGTAGGGGGTGGCGGGGTCGCGGAGGTTCTGGGCGAGGAGCACGTTCGCCGGGCCGCGGGAGGTGACGCGGGTCGGCGGCTCGGCGGGCTTGAACGGCCAGAACGCGCACGGCATGACGTTGACGGGCATGCCGGCGGTGAGCGGGCGGGCGGCGCGCTCGGCGGCGGTGTCCCGGGCGTACGCCGCGGGGTCGGTGGGCCACGCGACGTCGTTGCACAGGGTGCCGACCGAGACGGCGATGGTGTTCTGGACGGCCTGCTCGGGCGGCGTGACCGGGGCCGGCAGCGGACGGCGCCCGAGACCGGCCAGCATCAGCCGGGCCAGGTCGGGGAACTTGGCGTCCGCGTAGAGGCTCTGCAGCATCGTCTCGCGCAGCACGTTGCCGTTCAGCTCGGCCGGGTTGGCGCCGGGCCAGGTCAGCGGCGCGCGGTCCAGGCGGGCGGCGAGGTCGAGGAAGAGCGGGCGGACCTCCTCGGGGCTGTCCGCGACGCGGTCCGGGTTCCCGGGCGCCGAGGCCCACTTGGCGAAGTCGGGGAACCGGTCCTCCGCACCGGGGCCGAAGTTGGCGAGCCAGCCGCGCTCGACGCGGGACGGGTCCGGGTCGTCGTTGCTGTCGAGGACGACCCGGTCGGTGCGCCCGGGGAACATCGTGGCGTAGACGGCGCCCGCGTACGTGCCGTACGACGTGCCCCACGCGGAAAGCCGGCGCTCGCCGAGGGCCTGGCGGACGCGGTCGATGTCGCGGGCCTCGTTGCGGGTGGAGATGCTGCGCAGCACCGGGCCGCCGTTGCGGGCGCAGGTCTCGGCGACCCGGCGGGCGGTGGCGAGGTTCTCGTCGATCGAACCGTCGGCGGCGGGCCAGGGGCGCAGCTTGACCATCGCGAGGTCGGGCGTGTCCAGGCCGCAGCCGACGGGCGTCGAGCGGCCGACGCCGCGCGGGTCGAAGCCGACCAGGTCGAAGCGGTCGAGGACGGACTGCGGCAGGTGCCGGGCCGCGCTCGTCGGGAGGTTCAGGCCGGAGCCGCCGGGCCCGCCGGGGATGGTGAGCAGCACGCCGTGGCGCTCGTCCGGCTTGGCGGCGCGGATCCGGGAGACGGCGAGCGTGATCTGCTCGCCGTGCGGATCGGCGTAGTCCAGCGGGACGGTGACGGTGGCGCACTGCTGGCGGGGGTCGACGGTGCCCTGGCAGGAGGTCCAGGCGAGGCCCTGGCCCGGACGGTCGGCGGCTGCGGCCGCGGCGGGCAGGGCGGTGAGGGAGAGCGCGGCCACCGCGGCGACGGCGGCGGCCCGCTTGAGGTTCGACTTCGTGTTCGGCATGGTCAGAATTCTTCGCCGGAACGCCACTTGACCCCATCCGGCCAACCGGCCGGTCCCCGGTAGGGTAATCCCCCGCCCGGCCGCTGCGGCACGCCCACGGGTTGGTCACTGCGGTGGTCCGGCCGGTCCGGCGCCGATGATTTCGGGGGGCTGCGGCGGACCTTGGCAGCCGCGCGACCGCTGAGGAGGCGTGAGGTGGACGAGGGGACGCACGAGCACGACGACGGGCAGGAAGGTCACCAGGACGGGCACGGCAAGGAGCACGGGCACGGCGGGGCCGGGGCCGCGGCGCACGGGCACGGGCACTCCCACGGACCGGCGGCGCCCGTCTCCGCCCGCCTGCGCCGGATCATCGCCGCCGTGCTCATCCCGTTCGCGCTGGCCGTCCTGGCCGGTCTCGTGGTGCTGTGGCCCGGCGGCGTGCCGTCGCACCCGCGCACCGGGGTCGGGTTCGACCAGCAGGTCCGGCACGGCCGGGTGACCAGGGTGCAGGAACTGCCGTGCAGCGCGGTCAACCCGGCCGACCAGGGCACCTGCCGGCAGGACACCGTCGAGGTGACCACCGGTCCGGACAAGGGCCGCACCTTCGCCGTCGTCGTGCACCCGGGCGAGCCGCGGCAGTACGACGTGGGCGAGGAAGTCGTCCTCACGTACGCGCCGGACGCTCCGCCGGACCTCCAGTACAGCGTGGTCGACGTCGACCGGAACCTGCCGATGGGGGTGCTCGCGGGCGTCTTCGCGGTGGCCGTGGTCGCCGTCGGGCGGTGGCGCGGGCTGGCCGCGCTGGTCGCGCTCGCGATCAGCTTCGCGGTGCTGTCGCTGTTCATCCTGCCGGCCGTCCTGCGCGGCTCGGACCCGCTGCTGGTGGCCATCGTCGGGGCGAGCGCGATCATGCTGATCGCGCTCTACCTGTGCCACGGGCTCTCCGCCCGGACGTCGGTCGCGGTGCTCGGCACGCTCGTCTCGCTCGTCCTGATCGGCGTGCTGAGCCTGGTGTTCGCCTCCTGGGCGCACCTGACCGGCAACACGTCTGAGGAGACCGGGCTGGTCCACGACCTGTACCCGGGCATCCAGATCCGCGGCCTGCTGCTGGCCGGGTTCGTCATCGGCTCGCTCGGCGTGCTCTTCGACGTGACGGTCACCCAGACCTCGGCGATCTGGGAGCTGCACGCGGCCGACCCCGGCATGGGTGTGCGCAAGCTCTACCGGACGGGCATGCGGATCGGCCGCGACCACATCGCGTCCACCGTCAACACCCTGGTGCTCGCGTACGCGGGCGCGGCGCTGCCGCTGCTCCTGCTGTTCTCGATCGCGCACCGCAACGTGATCGACGTGGCGACGAGCGAGCTGGTCGCCGAGGAGATCGCGCGGACCCTCGTCGGCAGCATCGGGCTCGTCGCCTCCGTGCCGGTGACCACCGCGCTGGCCGCGCTGATCGCCGCGGCCGACCACCCGGGGGCGGCGGCGCGCGGCGGTCGGCACCGGCACGCGTAGGGGCTCTACAGGCCCAGCAGCACCGGGTCGGAGGCGGCGGCGCGCAGCGCCTCGCGGGGGTCGGCGACCAGCCGGCGCTCCGTCAGATCGAGGATGCCGCCGACACCGGTGACCTCGGCCGCGACGACGCCGTCGGTGCGGGTGATGCGCTGCACCACCTGGAAGGTCTTGCCGTCGCGCCACACGAACGCGCAGCTCACGTCGACGGTGTCGCCGGCGCGCAGCTCGCGCAGGTACCTGACGGTCGTCTCCAGCACCACCGGGCCGACCCCCTTGGCGACCAGCTCGGCCTGGCGGATGCCGGCAGCCAGGAGGTACTCCCAGCGGGCGTGCTCGGCGTACTGGAGGTAGACGGACTGGTTGAGGTGGCCCTGGGTGTCGGTCTCGTACCCGCGGACCGTCACCCGCGTCGTGAAGTCGTGATCGGTCATGGTCGGCACGCTACTCCGGGGGCCGGCGGGGCCACCGTGTGGTGTCGGTCACCAGGGGCTCACGGGAGGAGGTCGAGGAGCGGGGCGAGGGCGGCCGGGCGGCGGTCGACCGGCAGGTGGTCGACGGGGTGGAACGCGCAGCCGAGGGCCGTCGCGCCGCCGTCGCAGGTGCGGTCGTCGCCGACCATCAGGACGTCGGCCGGCGCGAGGCCGAGCCGTGCGCAGGCCGCTTCGAAGATGACCGGGTCCGGCTTCTGCGCGCCGACCTCGACGGACAGGACGTAGACGTCGACGAGCTCGTCCAGGCCGTGCGCGCGGAAGACCGGGCGCAGGTCCCAGCCGATGTTGCTGACCACGGCCACCGGGACGCCGCGGCGGCGCAGCTCGCGCAGCGTCGGTTCGGCGTCGGGGTAGGGCTGCCAGCTGGCCGGGGCCATGTGCGTGTCGTAGAGGGTGTCGACGTCGAGCCCGGCGGGCGGCTCGGCGGCGCGGGCCAGCGCGGTGTACGCGCTCCGGTGCAGCTCGGCGCTCAAGTCCCGGACGTCCCAGGCCTCCTGGACGTCCGCCGGGATCCGCCGGGGCGCCACGCCGCCCGGCAGGGCGCCGAACTCCTCCAGGCGGGCGACCAGTTCGGCCCGCTCCCGGTCGGTCAGCGCCGGGCCGGCGGCGGCCGTGTGGGCGTCGAGCCACCGGGCGGTGGAGACGACGCGGAAGAGCGTCCCGGAGAAGTCGAACATCACGCCTTTGGTCACGCCGCCGAGACTACCGGGCACCGGGGGCGGGCTCGCCGGCGTCCGGCGGTTCGACGGCGGACGTTCAGCGGACGGACATGTCGCCCTACGGGAGGGTGAGGATCCGCGGGCCGTCCTCGGTGATGGCGACGGTGTGTTCGATGTGGGCGGCGCGGGCGCCGTCCGTGGTGCGGAGCGTCCAGCCGTCGGGGTCGGTGGCGTAGTCGTCCCGGCCGCCGGCGATGAGCATGGGCTCGATGGCCAGCACCAGGCCCGGGCGCAGCGGGTAGCCCCGGCCTGGGCGGCCCTCGTTGGGCACGTGCGGGTCCTCGTGCATGCGGCGTCCGATGCCGTGGCCGCCGTAGCCGTCCAGCAGGCCGTAGCGGGCGCTCCGGGCGACGGTGCCGACGGCGTGCCCGATGTCGCCGGTGCGGTTGCCCGCGACGGCGGCGGCGATCCCGGCCTCCAGGGCGCGGCGGGTGGTGTCGATCAGCGCGGTGTCCTCGGGCCGGGCGGTGCCGACGGTGAAGCTGACGGCCGCGTCGCCCGCCCAGCCGTCGAGGAGAGCGCCGCAGTCGATGCTGACGAGGTCGCCGTCGCGCAGCCGGTAGCCGTCGGGGATCCCGTGGACGACGGCGTCGTTCACCGAGGCGCAGATGACGGCCGGGAACGGGACGGACGCGAAGGAGGGCCGGTACCCGAGGAACGGCGAGGTGGCCCCGGCCGCCCGCAGCACTCCTCGCGCGATCTCGTCCAGCTCCAGCAGGCTCACCCCGACCGCCGCTTCGGCCTGCATGGCGGCGTGGGCATTGGCGACGACGCGGCCGGCTTCGCGCATCGCGGCGAGGGCGGCGTCGGACTTGATCTCGACCATGGGGGTGGGGCGTCCTCTCGGAATCCAATTCTTATACCGGTATTTGTATCACGGTCGAGGGCGGGAAAGGGACACCTCTCCGCCCGGGAAGGCTTAGGATCGGCAGCATGGTGAGGACTCCGCTGACCCCGTGGGAGCGCGAGCGCGGCGAGCGCTTCGGGGCGTTGCTGCGCGAGGCGCGCGGCACGCGCAGCATGGTCGAGGTGGCCGCGTCGGCGGGGATCTCGGCGGAGACGCTGCGCAAGATCGAGACCGGCCGGGCGCCGACGCCGTCGTTCTTCACGATCGCCGCGCTCGCCTACGCGCTCGACCTCTCGCTCGACGAGATCGCCGCGGCCTGCGCGCTGCCGGAGGACGGCGAGGCGCTGTCGGCGTGAACGCGGACGCCCGCCCGGGCGCAGGTGCACCGGGCGGGCGTCGCCTTCGGATCGACGGAGGGCGTCAGCCGACCGAGCTGTTGTAGCTGTCGATCGCCGGCTGCAGCTCCTTGGCCGCGTCGGCGAGCGCCTGCTGCGCCGTCTTCGAGCCCTTGATCGTCTGCTCGATGGCCGTCTCGACGCCCTTGCGCGCCTGCGGCATCACACCGAGCAGGCAGCCGGCCGTGGCCGGGGTCGGCTTGGTGGCCTTCAGCTGGTCGATGGCGGTCTGGAACTGCGGGTACTTGGCCACCCACTCCTTGTCCTTGGGGTCGTCCAGGGACTTGGTGTTCACCGGGAAGTAGCCGGTGCCGCTGTGCCAGGCGGCCTGCTGCTCCGGCGAGGTCAGGAACTTCTCGAACTCCCAGGAGGCGCGCTTCTCGGCGTCCGAGTGGCCGGGACCGCTGATCCACAGCGAGGCGCCGCCGATCACCGGGCCGCCCTGGTCGCCCGCGGCGACCTTCGGGAAGGCGGCGGTGCCCACGGTGAACTTGGCCGCCTGGGTGTAGCCGCTCAGGACGCCGGTGGACTCCAGGTGCATCGCGACGGTGCCGGCCTTGAACGCGGCCTGGGCGTCGTCGGTGTTGCGCCCGGTGTTGGCCGCGTAGCCGTTCTTGACCAGGTCGGCCCACCACTGGACGATCTGCGCGCCCTGGGCGGAGTCGAAGACGACCTTGCCGGCCTTGTTGCTGCGCCCGTTGTCCTGGTCGCAGTACATCGTGCCGGACTCGGCCAGCAGCTGCTCGACGAACCAGCCGTAGATGGCGGCGCCGAAGCCGTAGCGCACCGTCTGGCCGCTCGCGTCCTTCTTGGTCAGCTTCTGCGCGAGGTCGCCGAGTTCGGCGAGGTTCGTCGGCGGCTTGGCCGGGTCGAGGCCGGCCTCCTTGAAGGCGTCGGTGTTCAGGTAGAGCAGCGGCATCGAGGAGTTGAACGGCATGCTCTGGAGCTTGCCGCCGGCCGAGTAGTAGTTGCGGATGTTCGGGTCGAGGTCGGCGAGCGAGTAGCCGTCCTTGTCCGCGAAGGCCTGGGCGGGGACCGTCTGCTTGGAGTCGATCATGAAGCGGGTCCCGATGTCGTAGACCTGCACGACGGCGGGGGTGCCCTTCTGCTGCACCGCGGCCTTGTACTTGGCGACCAGGTCGTCGTACTTGCCCTGGAACTCCGCCTTGACCTCGATCTTGCCCTGGTGGGCCGCGTTGAACTGGCTCACCAGGCCGTTCAGCACGTCGGCGTTCTTGCCGGTCATCGAGTGCCAGAACTCGACGGTGGTGACGCCGGATGCCTGGTCGAGGGCCTGGGCGCCGGGGGCCGCCGCGTCACCGGAGCCGCCGGAGCCCGACGTCGAGCCGCTGGAGCTGCAGGCGGTCAGGGACAGGCCGGCCACCAGCAGGGCCGCGAGCGCGCGTGCACTCTTCTTCACGGGGGTTCTCTCTCTGTGGGGTGCGGGAGGGACGGACGAGCTGATCAGCGCACGGCGCCCGCGGTCAGGCCGCGGACGATGAACCGCTGGCCGAAGACCACCAGGGCGAGGGTCGGCAGCAGCGAGAGGACGACGCCGGCGAGGATCAGGCCGGGGTCGGACATCTCGGAGTCGCGCAGCGAGGTCAGACCGATCTGCAGCGTCTGCATGTTCGCCGTGCGGGTGATGATGAGCGGCCAGAAGTACTGGTTCCAGGCGGACAGGAACACGTAGATCGACAACGCCGCCAGGGCCGGCTTGTTGAGCGGGACGGCGATCTTCCACAGGAAGCGCCAGTGGCCGGCGCCGTCGATCCGGGCCGCGTCGCGCAGCTCGGCGGGCAGTTGGCGGAACGACTGCCGCAGCATGAACGTGCCGAAGCCGGAGGCGAGGAAGGGCAGCACCAGGCCGAAGTAGGTGTTGCCGAGGCCCCAGTCCGACAGCGTCAGGTAGTTGGGGATGATGATGGCCTCCCAGGGGACCATCAGCGTCGCCAGGAACACCCCGAACACCACGGCCCGCGCCCGGATCGGCAGGAAGACGAAGGCGTACGCGGCCAGGATCGAGGTGAACAGCTGGGCCAGGGTGATGGCCGTCGCCGTGATCGCCGAGTTGGCGTACTGGCGGGCCAGCGGGATGGTCTCGACGGCGCCGGAGAAGTTCCGCCCGGTGACGGAGTGGGGCACCAGCGCCGGCGGGTACGAGGAGAGTTCGGACGGGCCCATGAAGGCGCCGGCCACCGCGTAGTACACCGGGAAGGCCACGGTGACGACGGCGACGGCGAGCACCAGGTAGACGGCGGCGCGGGCGAGCAGCTCGCGCGGGGACCGGCCGGCCAGGACGCCCGTGCGGCGACGGGGCTCGGCGGCCTCCGTGACGACAGTGGTCATGCGTAGTGCACCTTCCGCTCCAGGACGCCGAACTGGACGGCCGTGCAGGCGAGGACGACCAGGAGCAGCACGACGGCCTGCGCGCTCGCGGTGCCGAAGTCGCTGGAGCCGTACGCGAACGCCTTCTCGTACACGGAGTAGACGAGCGTGCGCGTGGCGCCGTCCGGACCGCCCTTGGTGAGGATGTGGATCTGGCCGAAGCTCTGCAGCGAGTGGACGGTGGAGACCACGGTGAGGAAGAACAGGTGCGGGCCGAGCATCGGCACGGTGATCGAACGGGCCAGCCGCAGGCCGGTCGCGCCGTCCAGCCGCGCCGCCTCCATGATCTCGCCGGGGATCGAGCCGACGCCGGCCGAGAGCACCAGGACGTTGTAGCCGAGGTTCATCCACACGGTCGTGGCGGCGACGGACACCAGCGCGTACCGGTCGTCGGTGAGCCAGCCCACCGGGCCGAGGCCGACGTGCGAGAGCAGACCGTTGATCACCCCGCTCGCGGGGTTGAAGAACACCGCGAAGACCACGGACGCGCTGGCCACCGAGAAGGCGAACGGCAGCGCGAACGCGGACCGCAGCAGCCGCACACCGCGGATCCGGTTCTCCAGGAGCAGCACCAGCACGAGCGCGCCGAGGACCCCGGGCACGACGGTGAGCAGCGTGAACAGGGCGGTGGTGACCAGTGTGCGGCCGAAGTCGGCGGAGCTCAGCAGGTCGGTGTAGTGCTGAAACCCGACGTAGCGGGAGGGCGCGCCGAACAGGTCGTTGGCGTGGGCGCTCAGGTAGAGGGTCCGCCCCAGCGGGTAGCCGATGAACAGGACGAAGACGGCCAGCGAGGGCAGCAGGAAGGCCCAGGCGAGGCCGTGTTCGCCCCAGCGGCGGCTGCGCCGCGGGTGGGGCGCGGGGTGCGGTGCGGTCGGCATGGGTGAGCGCGTCCGCCTTTCGTGATGTCGGTTCCGGCCGAAACCGTGTCCTGCCCGTGCGACGCGCCGGGAACCCTGCGGTGATCAACCGGTGACCACGGGATTACGCGTTCGCGTCAAATCCGGACGGTCGTGCGCGGAGCAGCGTTCGGGCCGTCGGTGGTGCGGCGTACGGTTCCCACGTGAACGACGAGATCTTCGACGTGCGGGCCGGAATGGCCGAAACCTTGCGGGGGCGGGAGGGTGCCTGGGCGTTCGTCAGGCCCGGCCGGACGCACTGGTGCTCGTGATCGAGGACGACATCATCGCGGCCAGGGCCCGTACGGAGGAAGCGTTGAACGCGCTTTGCGAATGCTGCGGCCCAACGGCCCGGCGTGGCCGGACCGTTGGGCCGTGGTGCGCTCGTCAGGCCGTGACGCCGCCGTCGAGGACGAGGTCGGCGCCGACGGTGTACCCGGCCTCGGGCGAGGCGAGGTAGAGGACCGCGGCGGCGGCCTCCTCGACCGAACCCGTCCGGCCCAGCGGGACGGCGTCCTTCATCCGCTCGGCCTTGTCCGCGGCGCTCTCCCCGGGGCGGGTGGACATCGTCGTCTCCACCGGGCCGGGGCTCACCAGGTTGATCCGCACGCCGTCCGCGATGTGGTCGCGGGCGGCGGCCCGGGTGATCGCGGTGACGGCGGCCTTGCTGGCGGCGTAGGCGCCGAGGCCCGCGACGCGCTGGTGCACGCCGATGTTGGAGGAGATGTTGACGATCGCGCCGCCGCCGTTGGCGCGCAGGTGGGCGATCTGGTGCTTCATCGCGAGGAAGGTGCCGGTCAGGTTGATGCCGATGACGCGGTCCCACTCGGCCTCGTCGATGTCGGCGACCGGGCCGGCGCCGCCGAACACGCCCGCGTTGTTGACAGCGACGTCCAGTGCGCCGAGGTGCTCGACGGTCTCACGGACCAGCCGGGCCGCGTCCGCGCCGTCCGTGACGTCGCCGGTGAGCGCGACGGCCTTGCCGCCCTCGCGCTCGATCAGCTCGACGGTCTCGGCGAGCGGGCCCCCGGTGCGGCCCGCGACGGCGACCCGGGCGCCCTCCCGGGCGAAGGCGAGCGCGACCGCGCGCCCGATGCCGGTGCCGCCTCCGGTGACGAGGACGGCGCGGTCGGCGAAGCGCTTGCTCATGACGTGAACTCCTTGATGTGGATCGTGCTTTCGGATGATGTGGCAGTGCGGGTGGTTCGGGTAGTTCGGGGGTTTCGGGTGGTGCGGGTGGTGCGGGTGGTGCGGGTGGTGCGGGGCAGCGTCGCGACCGCGGCGCCGGTGAGCGCCAGGGCGGCGGCGCCGGCCGCGAAGGCCGCCGCGTAGCCGCCGACGACGGTCGGCCGGGTGGCGGCGAGCGCCATCAGGGCGGCGACGCCGGCCGTGGGGCCGAGTTCCATCGCCGTGTTGAACAGGCCGGCGGCGAGGCCGGTCCGCTCGGGCGGCACCCCGCCGGTGGCGAGGACGGCCGCGCCGGCGAAGGCCGGTCCGGCCCCGGCGGGCAGGAGGAGCAGGCCGGGCAGCAGCCCGACGGCGTACCCGCTGCCGGGTGCGAGGCCGGCCAGCAGGGCGAGGCCCGTGGCCGCCACGGCCAGGCCGCCCGCGGTGACCGTGACGGCGCCGTACCGGGCCGTCAGCGGCGCGGCGCGGCGGCCGGCGAGCACCAGCACCGCCGCGTACGGGAGGAAGGCGGCCGAGGTGGCCAACACGTCCCAGTCGCGGACCTGTTGGAGGTAGAGGGCGAGCAGCAGGAAGGTCAGCGCGGTGCCGGTGGCGGTCACCATGACGGCGGCGAGCGCGGTGGCGCGGCGGCGGTCGGCCAGGAAGCCGGGCGGCAGCAGCGGGTCGACGGCGCGCCGTTCGGCAGCGGCGAAGGCGAGGAGCAGGACGAGCCCGGCGGCGAGCGGGGCGAGCACGACGGACGTGCCCCAGCCGTGGTCGGTGGACGCGACCAGACCGTAACTGGCCGCGCACACACCGGCGGTGGCGAGGACGGCACCCCGCAGGTCCAGGCCCGGCCCGGGCCCACGACCGGGCTCGGCGGGCGGCAGGCCACCGGAGCGCACCAGGGCCAGGGCCGCGACCAGCACGGGCACGGCGAACGGCCAGCGCCAGGACGCCCACGCCGTGACCACGCCCGAGACCAGGCTCCCCGCGGTCGCCCCGAGCACCGAGAGCCCGCCCCACGTCGCCGTCGCCCGGCGGTAGTCGGCGGCCCCGGGGTGCAGCGCCCGGACCACCGCGACCGCCGCCGGGGCGACCAGCGCCGCACCGGCACCCTGGCCGAACCGGCCCGCCAACAGCGCGGCGAAGCCGGGCGCGACGGCGCAGGCGGCGGAGGCCGCGCCGAACAGGGCGAGCCCGGCCCGTAACACGCGGCGCCCGCCGTACCGGTCGGCGAGCCGCCCGCCGAGCAGGAGCAGCGAGCTGAACGAGAGCCCGTAGGCCGCGCTCAGCACCAGCACGCCGGACGGGCCGAGCCCGAACTGCCGCGCCACCAAGGGCAGCGGGACGGTGAGGAGCATGAGCGTGAAGATCAGCGCGACCTGGACGGCGCCGAGCAGCGCGAAGCCTGTTCGCGCCGTTGCCATTGCCGCTGCCATTGCCGTTGCCTTCGCCGGAGCCCGAGAGCCCGGCATGGACAACCCCCTCATGACCACTCCCCCTATGTAGACCGTTCGGTTCAGAATAAGGACACAAAAAGGCCGCGCGGCCGCCACCCCGCGACCTCGGTCAGCCCAGCAGCACGAGCGCCTGCTCGGCGGCGTCCCGCACGCGCGCCGGCCCGTCCGCGACCTTGCCCATCACGCGCATGCCCTGCATCAGCACCATGAGCGTCCGCGCCAGCGCCCGGGGGTCGCGCCCCTCGGACAGCTCCCCCTGCGCCTCGGCGCGCACGAGCGCGGCGGTCAGCAGCGCCTCCAGGTGGCCGAGGCTCGCCTCCACCCGGCGCGCGGCCGACGGGTCGTGCGGCGCCAGTTCGACCGCCGTGTTGACGACGAAGCAGCCGCGCTCCCGCTCGCTCCCGGTGGATTCCGCCGCGTACCGACGGACCACCGCGCGGACCGCCGGCAGCACCGGCCCGGGCCGGGAGAGCTCGGCGAGCAGCACCGGGTCGGTCTGCTCGCCGTAGCGCTCCAGCGCGCGCAGGTACAGCTCGTGCTTGCTGCCGAACGTGGCGTACAGGCTCGCGCGGCCGATCCCGAGCCCCTCGACCAGGTCGGCCATGGACGTGGCCTCGTAGCCGCGCCGCCAGAACAGCTCCAGGGCCGCCTGCAGCGCCGCGTCCGGGTCGAATTCCTTCGTTCGCGCCATGGTGGAACGCTAAACCTTTCTGGACCGCTCGGTCAATATAGAAGTTTGCAAGGGGCTCGTCCGACTCTTCTCCTGCCGATCGACGGCCGGCCCGCGCGCCGGCCGACTTGACGGAATTCGCCAGAGCCGAGGGGAATCTGACGGACCATTGTCAAGTGGACTAGACCATAGCTACCCTTGCCGACCACCCCTCCTCCCCCACACCAGGAGGCGTTGCCCCATGTCCGTCCACTTCCCCACCACCCCGCGCGCCGTGACCGACACCGCCCGCCCGCTCGCCCTGGCGGCCTTCCGGGTCGTCGTCGGCCTGCTCTTCGCCTGCCACGGCGCCGCCTCCCTGTTCGGCGTCCTCGGCGGCGCCAAGGGCGGCGGCACCGTCCCGTTCGGCCAGTGGCCGGGCTGGTGGGCCGCCCTGATCCAGCTGGCCGGCGGCCTCCTCGTCGCGGTCGGCCTCGGCACCCGCTGGGCCGCGCTGCTCTGCTCCGGCTCGATGGCCTACGCCTACTTCACCGTCCACCAGCAGCACGCGCTGCTCCCGCTGCAGAACGGCGGCGAGCCGTCCGTCATGTTCTGCTGGGCGTTCCTCGCCATCGCCGCCATCGGCTCCGGCCCTTACGCCCTGGACCGGCTGCTGCCGGGCCGGACCCAGGCCGCCGACCACGCCACGGAGCCGGCGGCGGAGCGCGCCCGGGTGAGCCAGCCCTGACCGTTCTCCGCGAGGTGCCGGCCGGGCTAGGACCGCTCCCCCTCCGCGAGGTGCCGTTCGACGGACGCGACCTTGGCGGTGAGCCCGTCGGTGACGCCGGCCCGGTCGTCGATCTTGATGACCGTGCTCACCCGGCCGCTGTAGGCCTTCACCGCCTCGATCGCCGCCCTGATCACCGGCATCACCTCGTCCCACTCCCCCTCGACGCTGGTGAACATCGCGTCCGTGCGGTTGGGCAGCCCGCTCGCCCGCACGACGCGGACGGCGGCGGCGACCGCCTCCCCCACGTCCTCGCCGATGCCCAACGGGGTGACCGAAAACGCAGCGATCACGGCTGCACTCCTCTCGAACGGCACTGGTCGCGGTCCCCGGGCACCCCGGGGAC